>JAFDZZ010000061.1 GCA_018266715.1 Bacteroidota bacterium | reverse complement strand
TGCACCGATGATTTTTTTGCAGAAAAAGAAAACCTCATTAAACCCGGGCGGGGAATTTTTATTGAAGAAAAATTTACCGATAGGGGAAAGTGGATGGATGGATGGGAAAGCCGGCGCAAAAGAGGCCCCGGCCACGACTGGGTGGTTATTCAATTGGCCACACAAGGTCAAATTACCGGGTTGGATATTGATACCCATTTTTTTCTTGGTAACCATCCCCCCTTTTCATCTGTGGAAGCAGTGAACCTTGAGCGCCATGCCTTAGTGGAAGATTGGGAAGCCGTACCCTGGACGGAAATTGTTTCCAAAAATTCTTTGGATGCCGGCAGCCACAATTATTTTGAGGTGAAAAACCCAACTATTTTTACGCATGTACGATTGCATATTTACCCCGATGGCGGAGTGGCAAGGTTTCGGGTTTACGGCAATGTATTTATAGACTGGAATAAAGTTTCAGTAAATGAAACCATTGACCTTGCATCTGTACTTTGGGGAGCCAGTCCCTTATGCTGTAACGATATGTTTTTTAGTTCAATGGAAAACCTCTTAATGCCGGGCAAGGGATTAAACATGGGAGATGGCTGGGAAACCAAAAGAAACCGTACTCCCAATAACAAAGATTGGGTAATCATAAAACTTGGAATACCGGGGGTAATTGAAAAAATTATTGTGGATACGGCACATTTTAAGGGTAATTATCCCGATTCCTGTACAATAGAAGCCTGTATGAGCCATAATGATGAAGATGTAATTGCCGGCAAAGTGGAATGGGTAACCCTTTTACCGTTACAAAAATTAGAAGCTGATCGAGAACATATATTTGAACATGAAATTTCTCATAAACCCGTTAGCTCACATGTACGGCTGAATATTTTTCCGGATGGTGGCGTAAGCAGGTTAAGGCTGATGGGTAAAAAACAAGCATAACAATGTTGCCGGTAACCTTGATAATTATTTTAACTGCAATACTGGTGGTACTGGTTATATTATCCTATTACCTTCCATCAGACCATGACATCCAATCTAATGAACAACTGGGCAAAGAATATGGCCAAACCAAAAATTACGTTTATACCACTATAGTTTTAGTAAGTGTAGCGCTCGTTGCCGGCATCTATATCTGGTTAAAAGATACCATTTGGGCCGGCCATGTTATGGAGTGGTTAAATATAGTGATCCGGTTAATGCATATCACTTTTGGTATTGCCTGGATTGGTGCATCTTTTTATTTTGTGTTTTTAGAAAATGCATTAAACCGTACTGAAGGCATCAGGGATGAACTGGCCGGAAACCTTTGGGCCATTCATGGCGGAGGATTTTATTATTTGGAAAAGTACAAGGTTGCCCCAAAACAAATTCCTAAAGCATTGCATTGGTTTAAGTATGAAGCCTATTTTACCTGGGTTACCGGATTTTGCCTCTTGTTTGTTGTGTATTATTTTAATGCATCGGCCCAATTAGTAGATAAAAATGTGTTGGATATTTCTTCGCTCCAGGCCATTGTAATAGGCATCCTGTCTTTAGTTATAGCCTGGCTGATTTATGATTTGCTGTGCAAGTCGCCAATCATAAAAAATAAATTTTTATTTATTCTTACCGGGCTAATCATTTGTACAGCCTTTGCTGTTTTTTACAGCAAGGTATTTGCTGCAAGGGCCGCCTATATGCATTTTGGCGCCATGCTGGGTACCATTATGGCCGCCAATGTTTTTTTTGTTATCATACCTTCTCAAAAGGCAATGGTAAGGGCTGCCAAACTTGGGCTTCACTTAAATGCACAGTTGGGGAAAAATGCCGGCATGCGTTCTTTGCACAACAACTATTTTACGCTCCCGGTTTTATTTGTAATGATCAGCAACCATTTTCCTACAACATTTGGCTATAAGCAACCCTGGCTTATTTTAATGCTTATTACATTGGGTGTGGTTGGCGTTAAACATTATCTCAACCTGAGGGAAAAAGGCCAATATTCCGTTTGGGTGATGCCGGTTTCTATTTTAATTTTATTGAGCGCAGCCTATATTTCAGCTCCGGCAAAACCCGGCGAGTGTAAAAACGAAGTTAGCATTGCAGAGGTAAATCGTATCATTCAGCAGCGCTGCATCCAATGCCATTCTTCAAAACCCACCGATGAGGTTTATACCGCTCCGCCCAATGGAGTAACGTATGATACGCCGGAGAGTATTGCAAAATATAGTGAAAAAATAATGCAAAGAGTGGTGTTAACGAAAAGCATGCCACAAAATAATAAAACCAATATGACGGAAGAAGAAAGGGAATTGATCCGGTGCTGGATTTCCCAGGGCGCTTCTATAAAATAACTGAATTTTTTTATGATGACTTTACAAGACTTAAATCAATTGAGCAAGGCAGAAGCAAAAGCGCTCTTATCAACCTGTTGCGGTTCCGCTAAGTGGGTGAAGGCCATGCTAAATGCCATGCCCTTTAAAGATGAATACAACCTGGTAAAAACTGCGGATGAAACCTGGTATAATAAATGTGGCGAAAAAGACTGGAGGGAAGCTTTTGACCATCATCCCAAAATAGGGGGCAAAGCAAAACCCGGCGAAAAGTTGGCCGCAGCAGAGCAGTCTTCTGTGGCTTCGGCAACGCAGGTTGTAAAAAACCGGCTTGCTGCAAAAAACAAAGTTTATGAAAAGCAATACGGCTTTATTTTTATTGTGTGTGCAACAGGAAGATCTGCCGAAGAAATGTTGCAGTTATTAGAGCTTCGTTTACGGAACGGTAAAGACGAAGAATTACATATTGCAATGAATGAGCAACAGAAAATTACCCTAATCCGCTTAAAAAAAATGTTGCCGGGTGCAAGCTGGCAAACCCTTCCTGCAAGCCAGCTCACTACGCATGTTTTAGATACCGGTTTTGGACGGCCGGCCTTGCTCATGCCGGTTTCTTTGCAATGCTTTGTAAAGGGTAACTGGCGCAGCATTGCACAAGGTATTACCAATGCAGATGGACGGATAGGAGATTTGCTGCCCGCCCTGCACCGGTTAAAGGGAACGTACAAAATGCTTTTTGACACCGGGGCATATTTTGCAGTAAAACAAATACAAGGCTTTTATCCTAAAGTGGAAATACAGTTTACCATTACCGATACATCACATCATCATATTCCTTTACTCATTAGCCCTTTTGGCTTTACCACCTACAGGGGAAGTTAATCACTTTTAAAAATTATTATGGCAACATCAATTAGCAGCGCTAAAAAAACGGCAATATTCGG
Source organism: Bacteroidota bacterium (assembly GCA_018266715.1). Taxonomy (GTDB): domain Bacteria; phylum Bacteroidota; class Bacteroidia; order Chitinophagales; family Chitinophagaceae; genus Ferruginibacter. Next base: position 18,670 of record JAFDZZ010000061.1, on the reverse strand, counting down.
AAAATTAAAAAAAGCCAATACGGCTTTTCAAAACATTTACCCGGGAGATTTACCTCTTAGGCAGCCCGTGCATACCTTATACGGAGGCGCCAATTTATTTAAGCATGATGCCCCAAAATTATTGGCCGAAAGGGCTTTGGAAAATTTTAAAACCTATGCCCCTGATTTTTTAACCTTTGGCCGTATTTTTAATCTTAGGGGTTCGGCCGAAATTTCAAAGTCGGCGTCGCCACACTTAATTAAAAAAAATTATGAAAGGTTGTCCAAATCCGAAAAGCGCCGGCATCCGGCCTACCTTTCATACGAGGTATATTATAAAGTAATTAAAAAATTACAAACGGAAGCCATTGAAGATTTTAGAATAGATTTTGAAGATGGCTTTGGTAACCGGAGCAATGAAGAAGAAGATGCCACAGCCATACAGGCGGCAAAAGAAGTGGCCTTAGGAATTAAAAAGAAATCCCTGCCGCCATTTATAGGCATCCGCATCAAACCTTTTACGGAGGAAATGAAAGACAGGGGTTTGCGTACCCTGGATTTATTTATCAGCACACTCATAAAAGATTCAAAAGGAAAACTGCCTCAAAATTTTGTAGTGATGTTGCCCAAAGTTACTATTCCTGAGCAGCCCGAGGCCTTAGCATTATTTATGGATGAGCTGGAAAAGCAACTCAAATTACCAAAGGGGGTTCTAAAAATGGAAATGATGGTGGAAACCACCCAATCCATAATGGACAGCAATGGCCAAAACCCGTTGAGGAAATTTATTATTGCTTCAAAAGGAAGGTGCATTGCCATGCACTTTGGTACTTATGATTATACCGCATCCTGCAGCATAACGGCACGTTACCAGGAAATGGATCACCCCGTGTGCGACTTTGCACATCACATGACAAAGGTGGCATTGGCGCATACCGGTATATGGTTAAGTGATGGCGCTACGAATACCATGCCCATTGGCCCACATCGGGGCAATACACTTACTAAGGCGCAAATCAAAGAAAACGAAGAAGTGGTACACCGGGCCTGGAAAAAAGGGTACGATCATATTCGCCATTCGCTTTGGAATGGTTTCTACCAGGGCTGGGATTTAAACCCTGCACAGTTTCCAATGCGCTATACCGCTGTATTTTCTTTTTTCCTGGAAAGCTATGATGATGCCGTAGAACGGTTAAAAACTTTTGTGGAAAAAGCCGCAAGGGCAACACTTATTGGCGATGTATTTGATGATGCGGCAACAGGGCAGGGGTTGCTCAATTATTTTTTAAGGGCTTTAAACAGCGGCGCAATTACCGAAGATGAAGTATTAGCAACCGGCCTTACACTCGATGAAATCAGGAGCCGTTCGTTTAAAAAGATTTTAGAAAACCGGAAAATGCGATGAACAGCTGGCAATTTATTGTAGAAGAGAAAAAATGCGGCAACAAGGTTGTGTTATTGTATGTGGTGCAAAGTGCCGGAAGTTCGCCGGGACGCCAGGGATTTAAAATGGCCGTTTCCAATAGCGGTAAAATGTGTGGAAGCATCGGCGGTGGGATCATGGAACATAAGTTTGTGGAAATGGCCAAAGAGGAATTGAATTCGGGCATTGAAAAAATAAGTCTTCATCTGCAGGTTCATCATAAAGATGCAGGTCAAAACCGGAGTGGGATGATTTGCTCGGGTGAACAAACCCTGCTCATTTGCCCGGTAAACAGTAACGACATTGAACCCATTGAAAGCCTTATTAAAGCGGAAGCTTTATATAAAAACGGCACGTTGAAAATAAGTAATGAGGGCATTCATTATTTGGAGGATATACCGGCAAACGATTTTCATTTTAATTCATCTGAAACAGGGTTTACGTACTTGGAAAAAACCGGTTATAAATTTCATTTGCATATTATAGGTGGTGGCCACTGTGCCCTGGCTTTAAGCCGGTTGTTTAGCAGTATGGATTTTTTTATTACGGTTTATGACGATAGAAAAGGGCTTAATACCCTTGAACAAAATGGCTATGCTCATAAAATTGTTTTACTCAAAAGCTATGAAGAAATTTCGGAGCATATACCCGAAGTGCCGGGTAACTATGTTGTGATTATGACCTTTGGTTACCGTACTGATGATACTGTAATACGAGCTCTTGCCCACCGTAAGTTTGAGTATTTTGGTGTTTTAGGAAGCGTAAATAAAATTGGGCAAATGAAAAGGGAATATGAAAAAGAAAAACTGCATATTGCTATGCAGGATAAAATGTTTGCACCGGCCGGCATTCCCATCCATAGCCAATCCCCTAAAGAAATTGCCATAAGTATTGCTGCCCAAATTATTTCCGTAAAAAACAGTAAAGCAACAGAAAAATAATTTTTAAAAAAGGAGAGAGAAGGGCAAAAGAAAAGGCTGCCGTAAAGCAGCCTCTTGTATATTTTTAAACTAAAGGATTAATGCTTTGGAGCAGCATCTAAAATTTCGGCTGAAACCCCGCTTGCATATTTTTCAAAATTCTTAATAAACATAGCGGCCAGCTCTTTTGATTTGTTGTCGTACTCATCTTCGTTGCTCCAGGCCAGCCTTGGGCTTAATAATTCTGAAGGAACATTGGGGCATTCTTTGGGCATCATAAAACCAAAGTGACGGTGTGCTACATATTCTACATGATCTAATTTTCCTTCCAAAGCTGCCGATATCATTGCCCGGGTATAGGCCAGTTTCATGCGTTGCCCTACGCCGTAAGGCCCGCCGCTCCAACCGGTGTTCACCAGCCAAATATTTACATTATGCTTTTTCATTCTTTCACCCAGCATTTCGGCATATTTACCCGGGTGCAAAGGAAGAAAAGGGGCGCCAAAACATGCACTGAAAGTGGCTTTGGGTTCGGTAACCCCGGCTTCGGTACCGGCAACTTTAGCGGTATAGCCGCTGATAAACTGGTACATTGCCTGGCCGGGATTCAGTTTACTAATTGGCGGCAAAATTCCATAAGCATCACAGGTGAGAAAGAAAATATTTTTTGGGATACTACCAATTGAAGGCTCCAGCGCATTACTGATAAAAGTAAGCGGGTAACTTACCCTGGTATTTTCCGTAATGGCTTTACTGGCAAAATCAATGGTATTGGTGCCTTCAATAAATGTGGTGTTTTCCACTAATGCACCGGGGCGTATGGCCCGGTAAATTTCAGGTTCCTTATCTTCACTCAGGTCAATGGTTTTGGCATAGCATCCACCTTCAAAATTAAAAACACCGGTATCGGTCCAGCCATGCTCATCATCTCCAATCAGCATACGGCCCGGGTCGGCGCTTAAAGTGGTTGTACCGGTGCCGCTTAAACCAAAAAATACGGCCGTATCACCTTCTTTGCCCATATTGGCGCTGCAATGCATGCTTAATACATTAGCCCTTACGGGTAATACATAATTCAGCATCGAAAAAATTCCTTTCTTCATTTCACCGGTATAGCCGGTGCCGGCTATTAATATAGTTTTATGTTTAAAACTCATTATGGCAAAATTATCCTGCCTTGTGCCGTCAATTGCAGGGTCGGCCTTAAAACCCGGCGCTTGTATAATGTGCCATTGCGGTGCAAAGTTTTCTAATTGGGCTTCCGTTGGCCTGATGAACATGTTATAGCAAAAAAGATTATTGGCCGGGCTTTCATTGATTACCCTAAGGCTTAAGCGATATTTTTCATCGGCGCAGGCAAAGCAATCCCTTACCCATAATTCTTTATCCGAAAGGTATTTTAGCATTTTTTCCTTAAGTTGAAAAAAATATTTTTCATCAATCGGTAAATTAAAATCGTTCCAGTTTACGGTATCGGCAGTAATCTCATCTTTTACGGTAAACTTGTCTTTTGGGCTGCGACCGGTAAACTTCCCGGTTTTAATTACCAGGGCCCCGGTATTATTTAAAACGCCTTCACCCCGGTCTATGGATTGCTGGGTAAGCTGAGATGGAGAAAGTTGATAATGAACGGTTTTGCCGGTTTGCAAACCCAATTCTGCCAGGGCAGCCAAAGGAGCTCCCGGCATGGTAGATACTGACATAGCAAGCGTATTTTTGATTTGATTACAAATGTACTGCTAAGATTGATGAAAAAAAACCTGTTGCGCAAAATATTCACACCGGGGATAATTGCTGAAAATCTTCATTTGGATTAAAATTTTATAATAGTATAGATATTTTATTGAATCATTTTTAACGGTAATCTATTTTTTATTTGAAAAGCGAAAACTATAATAGAAGTATAAAGAATTATAAATACTTAGGTTTCTAATTATAAAAGAGTGGGTAGTTGTTTTTTTTCTTCCAATAATTGTTGTAGCCATTAATCTGTTATTTATTAAAAACGATTTGATGTTAAGCGTAATATCCATTTTAATATATTATGGCATAGTGATTTTGTTTTGAGAATTGGCTTAGGTGAGCTGAGTTGAATTTTTATGGCAATTGATGCATCATAATAGTTAAATTGCAATACTTAATTAATGATTATGAAATATTTACCGCTCAATCCCGAAATTTTTGTTCAAAACCGAAAAAGGTTTATTGCCCGGATGGAGAAAAACGCCATTGCCATTTTCAACAGTAATGATGAACTGCCTGCCAATGGCGATGCGTTACACCGTTTTAAACAAAATTCCGATATCATCTGGCTATCCGGAATTGAGCAGGAAGACAGTATGATCATATTATTTCCCGATAATCCTGACCCAAAGTTCAGGGAAGTGCTGGTGCTGGTAAGGCCCAATGAACTTAAAGAAAAATGGGATGGTCACCGGCTGCGTATTGAAGAGGCACAGGCAATTTCGGGCATTCAAACCATAGTTTGGTTAGATGTATTGGATGGAATGCTGCAACCCTGGATTCATTTGGCTGATACCATCTATTTAAACAGTAACGAAAACGACCGTAAGGCCAACCTGGTACCGGTAAGGGATTACCGTTTTGCCCGTGAAATGAAACGCAGGTACCCATTGCATAACTATAAGCGCAGCGCCAAAATTTTAAAAGATTTGCGTTCTATAAAAACAGCATTGGAAGTGGAAGTGATGCAAAAGGCTATGGATATCACCGACCAAACCTTTCGCCGATTGCTGCAAAAGATTAAGCCGGGCATTATGGAGTATGAAATTGAAGCCGAAATTTTTCATTCCTTTTTATCTCAGCGGGCTACCGGCCAGGCTTATGGATCCATTATTGCCAGCGGCGACAGGGCAAGGGTATTGCATTATGTGGAAAACAGCAGGGAGTGTAAAGACGGGGAATTGATATTGATGGATTTTGGTGCGGAGTATGGTAATTATTGCGCCGATTTAACCCGAACAGTACCCGTAAATGGTAAATTCTCCCGGCGCCAAAAAACGGTTTATAATGCCTGCCTCCATTTGCACCATTATGCAGCCGGCATTTTAAAACCGGGCATTAGTATTGTGGATTATACCGAAAAAGTTGGTGATGAAGCTACTGTAGTTTTTCAAAAAATCGGGTTGCTCAAAAAGTCTGACATTAAAAACGAAGATCCCGAAAACAGGGCTTACCGAAAATACTTATACCATGGTATTTCACATCACCTGGGTATAGATGTACACGACCTGGGCACACGTACCGAACCCATAAAACCCGGCATGGTTTTCACCATAGAGCCCGGTATTTATATTGAAGAAGAACAAATGGGAGTGCGAATTGAAAATAATTTTTGGATAACCCGAAACGGTAATAAGGATTTAATGAAAAATATACCTATTACTGTTGAAGAAATTGAGGCTTTAATGAAGCGGTAAATTTCCCGGGTGAAAATAGAAAACCCCTTCCATTATTTGGAAAGGGTTCACCTGGTTTATTCATATAACAAAAAACAACAAGAAATTTAATGCTTATTTAGGCAGAAGCACATCATCAATTACATGAATAACTCCGTTTGATGCTTTAACGGTAGCTAAAATAGGACTTCCGTTTACCAATGCTTTATCGCCTTGTTTGGTAATTTTTACTTTGCCGCCATATACCATATCATATTCGGCTCCATCTTGCAATAAAACTCCATCCAGCACACCCACATAAGTATGGTAACCGAGGATATTTTCCAGGTCGCCTTTTTTCTCCGGTTTCATTAAACCATCAACGGTACCGGCCGGTAATTTTTGGAAAGCGGCATTTGTGGGGGCAAATACGGTAAACGGTCCGGCATTACTTAGGGCGTCTACCAGTCCTGCCGCTTTTACTGCTGCCACAAGGGTGCTATGGTCTTTGCTGGCAACGGCCACTTGTACTACATTGGGGTTAGAAACATCATCTTTTACCCCCGATTGGCCAACAGGTGTTTCGGTGGCAGCAGGGGTATTGGTAACTTCCCCGCTTTGCTTATTGGAGTTACAGGCAAGAAGCGCAAAACCGGCAAAAAGAAATGTACTGAAAATGAACTTTCTCATGTTTAATAATTTTAATGCAAAATAATGCCGGGCTGCCTACTTTTTAATGGGTTACGTCACTCCAAAGTATGATTTTGGTCATATTTAAAAACCCAAATTATATGGATTGGAAGCATGCCTTTAATGCTGCGTTTTCATGCAACCATTCACAGGTTTAAGCTGTCTTTCTTTTTTGTGTTACTTATCCTGAAAAAAAAACCGGTGCATTTTTAGATTGCTTCAATAATGAAAAGAAAGTGTGGACTCCTAATTAATTGGAATTGGCAAAAAATTTGATGGATAGCATTTGTGAAAATGCTGTTGAAAACTTAAACGGTTATTTTTTATTTTTTGTTTTTATTCCACAAAAAAAAATACATTTGATAAACTAACATTTTAATTTACTATTATGAGAAAATCCATTCTACTCTACTTTGGGTTTATACTGTTCCTGCTGCCCTCTACCGTGCTGGCGCAAATGACGGCAAGGGGAACAGTTACCGATGCTAAAACCGGTAGCCCTGTGCCTAATGCAACCGTTGTTGTTAAATCATCCAACATCGGCACCGCAACAGAAAGCGATGGTTCATTTACTCTTCAGCTTACCAAAAGCAACGCAACATTGGTTTTTTCGGCCGTGGGTTATAAAACGCAGGAAGCTGCCGCCGGTTCATCAATGAACATAAGGCTGCAAGCTGCAGATGCTGCCAACCTTGATGAAATTGTGGTGGTAGGTTATGGAACTAAAATCAAAAAAGATTTAACCGGCAATATTGCCAAAGTTAAAGGCACCGATGTACAACATATGCCGGTAGCCAATCTCGACCAGGCATTGCAGGGTAGGGCGGCAGGTGTTTTTGTGGAAGGCAATAGCGGTAAATTGGGTGAAGGCATTAAAGTACTCATCAGGGGTTCTTCATCCATATCGGCATCCAACAGCCCGTTGTATGTGATAGATGGTGTACCTATTAGTACCAGTTCCTACTCCGGCAACCCACTTGCAGATATTAACTTTAACGATATTGAATCTTTTGACATTTTAAAAGATGCATCTGCAGCCGCCATTTATGGTTCAAGGGCGGCAAATGGCGTAGTACTTATCACAACAAAAAAAGGCAAATCATCTAAAGTAAATTTCCAGGTAAATATGCAGTATGGCATGAACAAGCCTACGCATTTACGGGGCTTTTTAGATGCTCAACAATATATAGATTTATTAAGGGAAGCCGCCATTAACAGCGATATCATTGATGGAATAAATCCATTGGATCCGGCAGATTATCCCGGCTCCTGGCTGGAGTTTGCCGAAAGAAGGTTAACAAGATATTCCGGCTGGAGCGATTGGAAAACTGTAGAAACCAATACCAATTGGGAAAAAATGGCCTTTGATGATGATGCCAAAACTTCTGCAATAGACGTTTCTGCAACCGGCGGATCCGACAAAACTAAATTTTACATCAGCCTTGCCCACCTGGCACAGGATGGTATTTTGGTAGGCAACGGCCTGAATCGGTATTCCGGCAGGATTAACCTGGATCAAACGGTTTCAGAAAAATTTAAATTAGGGTTTAACCTTAGTTTATCTCAAACCAAAATGAACCGGGTGCAGGTAGATAATGAGTTTGCCACACCTTTACAAATGGTGGCCTTATCACCTGTTACACCGGTACGGGACCTTGATGGCAACTTATATAATTCACCAACCACAACTTATAGCAATCCTTATGTGGATTATAAGGAAGGCCATTATAAAGCGATTATCTACAGAAATATCGGAAACATTTTTGGGCAGTATAATTTTACCCAGGCCTTGTCTTTCCGTTCTGAATTTGGTGTTGATATCCAAAACCAAAACGATGACGAATTTTACGGCTTTAATACCACTTATGGAAATGGTACCAATGGTTACGGCCAATCCAGTTGGTTTAGGGGAATTGACTATAATGTAAATAATTATTTTAGCTATAAAAAAACCTATAGGGGCATACACGATGTAGATGCCGTACTGGGTACATCTTTTCAAAAATATTCAACCGAAGAGGCCAATGTATATGGTGAACAATTTCCTGTAGAAGCCTTACAAAAACTGGCCAGCGCCGGTTTAATAAAAGGGGGTACCTCATTAAGCTCTAACTCTTCTTTTCTATCTTATTTTGCCCGTATAAATTATAAGTTAAAGGATCGTTACCTGCTTGCATTAAGTACAAGGGTTGATGGTTCATCGGTATTTGGAGCCAACAGCCGTTATGGATTCTTCCCGGCAGTATCTGCCGGCTGGGTTTTGAGTGAAGAAAACTTTATGCAAAGCGCCAGCTTTATTAGCTTCCTTAAACTAAGGGCAAGCTGGGGCTTAACCGGTAATGCCGCAGGTTTTGGCAATTTTGCCCACATGGGTTTATGGGGGGGTAGCGCTTACAATGGAACCGGCGGATTAGTATCAACCCAGTTGGCAAACCCCGATTTAAAATGGGAAAAATCGAACCAGGTTGATATTGGCCTTGACTTCGGCATCCTCAATAACCGCATAAGTGGCGAAATTGATTATTACGACAGGCAAACCAACGATTTAATTTACCAGGTTCCCGTTCCGGGAAATACGGGTTATACTTCTAAAACCGTAAACATCGGCGGTATTAGTAATAAAGGGTTTGAACTGGTTTTAAATTCTGATAACGTTGTTACCAAACATTTTAAATGGTCAAGCAGTTTAAACCTGGCGAGAAACAAAAATAAAGTAACCAAGCTGGATGGGGTGCAAACCTTATTGGCCGGCAACGATGGCCGCTATCTCAATTCATTAATTGTTGGCCAATCCATTGGTGTTTTTTACGGGCCTAAATTTGCCGGTGCCGACCCTGCAAATGGAGATGCTTTGTATTATAAAGCCGATGGCAAAACCACCACCAATGATTATAACGACGCCGGTAATTTTATTGTGGGCAACCCCAACCCCAAAATGATTGTTGGCTTAAGCAATACCTTAAGGTATAAAGATTTTGATTTCTCCTTTTTATTCCAGGGCGTTTTTGGGAACGATATCCAAAACGGTGCAGGTGGATTTATGAGCTCCAGCTTTGCCTGGTTTGATAACCAAACCCTCGACCAGTTGGACCGCTGGCAAAAACCCGGGGATATCACTAATGTGCCGCAACTCAGGCTGGGATACGATAACGGGATCAACGCTTCAAGCCGGTATATTTACGATGGCTCCTATGTTCGTCTTAAGAGCCTTACCCTCGGTTATAGCCTGCCTAAAAACCTTGCGGGCAAAATTAAGTTAAGCAGTTTGCGTATTTATCTTACCGGTGTGAATTTACTCACCTTTACCGATTATCCCGGCTGGGATCCTGAGGTGAATACCGATTACCGGGCCGATAATGTAAACCAGGGATCAGATTTTTATTCTGCTCCACAGATTAAGAATATTTCCATTGGACTCAATATTGGTTTTTAATTTTAAAAATTCATACCACAACATCAAAATATGAAAAAGCAAATTATATTTTTTTCAGCAGTTGTTTTACTGGCCATGAGCTGTAGTAAAAAACTAGATATTAATCCAACACAAAGCGTACCGCAGGAATTTGTGTTTGATAATAACGCAAACATACTTGCCGCATTAAATGGCGCATACGATGTGGCCAGCGGGGGTTATGTATTGGGCGGCGAGCTTATGTTGTATTCGGAACTGTTGGGCGCAGGAGATGAAATTACCTGGGTGGGTACGTATAATCAGCCCAGGGAAATCTATAATAAATCCATTCTTACCAATAACAGTTTTGTTGCCAACACCTGGTCGGAAAGTTACCGGGTTATTAATATTTGCAACAATATTTTAGCCAACATCAGCAAGGTGAATGATGATGACCGGGACAGGGTAAAAGGAGAAGCCTTATTTTTAAGGGGCCTCATGTATTTTGGCCTGGTAGAACTCTATGCCAAACCTTATAGCGCCGGAAATGTTACCACAAACCTGGGTTTGCAAATCATTACCGAACCTACTGTTGACGGGCAGGTTACTTCTGCCAACCTGGTGCCACGGAGCAGTGTACAGGAAACTTATGCTCAAATACTGGCCGATTTAATTGCAGCCAAGCCTTTACTGAATGATGAAATCGGGGTTTTTGCCAGCAAGTATTCCGCAGCAGCCATTCTTTCCCGGGTATATCTTCAAATGGAAGACTATGCCAGGGCAAGAGATGAAGCTAATGATGTAATCGAAAACTCCGGCGCTTCATTAACTTCTACCTATGCGGGGGCATTTAATAATGCATCGCCTTCTTCCGAAGATATTTTTGTGTTACCGGTTACCGCCCAGGATGGTACAAATGATATGTGGCTATTTTGGTCAACCGGCGATTATGGCGCCCGTGATGGAGATGTAGAAGTAAACCAGGAGCATTTGGATCTTTACGATCCGTCTGACCAGCGACTGGCATTATTTTGGAATGCGGATGATATTTATTACAGCGGAAAATTCCGCTATCAATATCGCAACCTTTCACAGGTGCGCCTGGCTGAAATGATTTTAACCCGTGCAGAATGCAATGAACGCCTTGGAACCGTTACAGGGGCTGCACCGGTTGATGATTTTAATACCATACATGGTAGGGCAGGCCTTGGTACGGTTGGAACAGTTACTTTGGATGAAATATTAAAAGAACGCCACCTGGAACTGGCCCATGAAGGCCAGCGCATTTTTGACATTAAACGACTTAAGGAAACCATTGAAGGATTTGATTACGATGACAACAAACTGGTTTTGCCAATTCCTTTAAGAGAAATTAATGCTGTAGGGGCATCCATTTTACAGCAAAATGATGGCTACTGATTTTCCATGATTCAACGAATCGGGCAAAAGCATTTAAAATGCTTTTGCCTTTTTATTTATACCATAAATATTTTTTGATTTGAAAAAGTTACTATTTACATTCCTCGTTTTCGGCCTTTCCATAAACGCCCATGCGCAATTGCAATCACCCGATGCATTTTTAGGCTACCCCCTGGGTTCAAGATTTACGCCACATTATAAAGTGGTGGAGTATTGTAAATACGTTGCCCAAAATTCAAAAATGGTTTCTTTGCATCAATATGGCGAAACCTATGAACACAGGCCTTTGCTGGCTTTATTTGTGGGTACAGAAGCCCATATCAGCCAATTGGAACAAATAAGGGAAAATAACCTGCAACTGGCCCGGCAGTCGGTTACGGCGGCTCCCGGAAGCGCCAATACCCCGGCTATTGTATGGCTGAGTTATAATGTACATGGTAACGAGCCTACATCTACCGAGGCGGCAATGGCTACCTTATTTGCCCTGGTTGATCCTACAAATTCAACCACAAAAAACTGGTTACAAAATACAATTGTGGTAATTGATCCCTGTGAAAACCCGGATGGAAGAGACAGGTATGTGAACTGGTACAACAGTGTTGTAGGCAAAAATTATAATGTGCAGCCAATAAGTCGTGAACACATGGAACCCTGGCCAAGGGGCAGAAGCAACCATTATAACTTTGACCTGAACCGGGATTGGGCCTGGCAAACCCAGCAGGAAAGCAGGCAAAGAATAGCGCTTTACAACAAATGGTTACCACAGGTACATGTTGATTTTCATGAGCAGGGTTATAATGCCCCTTATTATTTTGCCCCGGCTGCAGAGCCTTTTCATACCGTTATTACCAAATGGCAAAGAGAATTTCAATTTTACATAGGTAAAAACAATGCCAAATATTTTGATCAAAACCACTGGCTTTATTTTACCCGGGAACGCTTTGATTTATTTTATCCCTCTTATGGCGATACCTACCCTATGTACAATGGATCCGTTGGGATGACCTATGAGCAGGGGGGCATTAGTGGCGGTTTAGGTGTAATTACTTCCGAAAGCGATACCCTCACATTTGTGCAAAGGGTACAACATCATTTTGTTGCAAGCCTTGCCACTATTGAAACTTCTTCAAACCACTCCCGTGAATTGGTAACACAGTTTAAACAATATTTTGATGATGCGATTTTGGGTAAAATGGGTAAATACCAGTCCTATATCATTAAATACAACCAGGCTGATGAGCAAAGAATAGAAAGTTTAAAAGAGCTTTTAGATAAGAATAATATCCTGTACGGCACTTCTTCCGGTATGGGCAAAGGATTAAATTTTGGTACCTTAAAAGAAGAAGCCTTTGCAATTGGTAAAGAAGATTTAGTTATAAGCGCCGTACAGCCTAAGGCTGCATTAGTGCAATCTTTGTTTGAACCCAATCCCAGGTTAAGCGATTCGGCCACTTATGATATTACGGCCTGGGCCATGCCTTATGCTTATGGATTAACGGCTTTTGCCAGTAACCAGGTTTTTAATGTTACGTCAAATAAAAAAGAATCGTTTAAACCCAATGCAGTAACCAATCCTTATGGATTTGTTTTCTCCTGGTCGGGTAGTGGAAGTATAAAGGCTGCGGCACAAATGCTTAAAGAAGGCATACGCCTTCGCTTTGCAGAGAAAGGGTTTTCTGCCGGAAATAAAAAATTTGCTGCAGGTTCGGTAATTGTATTAAAAACCGGCAATGAAAATTTTGTGAATTTATGGGGCAAGGTAACAGCCATTTGTAACAATAATAAAGTGCAGTTGAGTGAAGTAAATTCCGGAATGGTGGAGGATGGGGCCGATTTTGGTAGCAGCAGTGTACACGCCATTAAGCCTCCAAAAGTTGTTTTGCTTTCGGGGGATAATGTTAACGCCAATGCCATGGGGGAAGTGTGGAGTTATTTTGATGAGGAACTCAACTACCCGTTAACGATGTTGAATGCAAGTGATATCGGTCGCTTAAACTGGAATGAAGTGGATGTGCTGGTTTTGGCAGATGGTAATTATGATTTTTTAAAGAATAAAGAACAGTCGGAGCAATTAGCATCCTGGGTGCGTTCCGGGGGAAAAATTGTGGCATTAGAACGGGCTGTAAAACAATTATCCCGCCAAAGCTGGAGCCGGTTAAAACCAAAAGCAGGCAATGAAGATTCGGCTAAAGATCAAAGTGGTTCATTACTTTCAAAATATGACCATCGGGAATCCGATGAGATTTCCCAAAATACCCCGGGGGCTATTTTTAAGGTATGGCTGGATAATTCTCATCCACTCATGTATGGGTACCCCGATTATTATTATACGCTGAAGATGGACAATGTGCTCTATGAGCCCCTGGGCAGTGAAGATGGCTGGAATGTTGGCGTAATAAAATCAGAAAAGCAACTGGCCGGTTTTGTAGGTGCTAAGCTGGCCCCGAAACTTAATAATGGGGTGTTGTTTGCCGTACAGGAAATGGGCCGGGGCAATATGGTATATTTAACAGATGATGTACTGTTTCGCCGGTTTTGGGAAAATGGGAAGCAAATGTTTTTTAATGCCGTTTTTTTGGTGGGACAGTAAGTTTATTTCTGTTTTATCATGTCGGCAACTGTGCTTATCTTACGATCCTGTTTTTAAAATCAGCAGAACGTTTACATAAATATGAAACAGCTTCCCAATATTTTCACTTTACTAAACTTGTTGTTTGGTTGCATTGCCATAGTTTTTGTATTGCAAAATGGTATTGGCATACAATACAATGCCGATGGCGCCCAGTACATTGAACTTCCGGAGAAAATGGTTTTGGCATCACTTTTTATTGGGATAGCGGCACTGGTTGATTTTTTTGACGGTTTTGTGGCAAGGCTTTTCAATGCAGGTTCCGAAATGGGAAAACAGTTGGATTCCCTTGCCGATGTGGTGAGCTTTGGTGTGGCCCCTTCCATGATTATATACCAGTTTTTACGGTTTAGTTTTGCAAGGGAAGAAAATGGTATGGACGTAAATATATTATGGTTGTTACCTGCTTTTCTTATACCCCTTGCCGGGGCTTATCGCCTGGCAAGATTTAATATTGATCCGGCCCAGCAATTCGGTTTTAAAGGCATGCCGATACCAGCTGTGGGTTTGCTCATTGCATCGTTTCCCCTTATTTACTGGTACAGCAGTAACGAAACCATCAACAGCATTTTGTTGAATAAATGGACGCTTTATGCCGTTGTATTGCTGGTAAGCTGGTTAATGGTGAGCCGTTTGAGCATTATGGCCTTAAAATTTAAAGATTTTACACTAAAAAATAATCTGCCTAAAATTATTTTGCTCCTTATTTCCATTGTTGCTATCCTGCTGTTTAAATGGGTAGCCGTTCCTTTAATATTTATCCTTTATATTCTTTTATCTTTGTGGTATAAAAAATAAGTTATGATTTATACTGCACGGGTTAAAGTGATGCCATTAAAAGATTTGCTCGATCCGCAGGGGAAGGCCGTTTTGGTGGGTTTAAAAAAACTGGATATTCATACTATTGCGGATGTGCGTATTGGTAAAAATATTGATCTTCAAATTGAAGCCGCTTCAAAAGACGAAGCCAAATCTATTGCAGCCGAAGCTGCAGGTAAATTACTTGCCAACCCGGTAATGGAGACTTTTGAAGTAAGTATGGATGATGTTTAACCCCATTTTTGCCATCCCTTGCCGGGGCGCTTCTTATTTATCCCTTTAATTTTTAGGAAATGCTGTATATCGTTCCATCGCCTATTGGCAACTTAGCGGATTTTACTTTTAGGGCTGTGGAAATTTTAAAGTCGGTGGATCTAATTCTTGCAGAAGATACCCGTACATCACTGGTGCTTCTCAACCACTACGCCATTCATAAACCCTTATCGGCTTACCATCAACACAACGAACATAAAGTCACAAGCCGGCTGGTAGAACAGCTTCTTGAAGGTAAAACTATGGCGCTGCTCACTGATGCCGGCACCCCGGGTATAAGCGACCCGGCATTTCTCCTGGTTAGGGAATGTATTGCTCAAAATGTAAAAGTAGAGTGCCTGCCCGGTGCCACGGCTTTTGTACCGGCCCTGGTGAACAGTGGCTTGCCCATGCATAATTTTTGCTTTGAAGGTTTTTTGCCGTTAAAAAAAGGGCGGCAAACTTTTTTAAAGAAAATGGCTGAAGAAGAAAGAACCATGGTATTTTACGAAAGCCCCATGCGATTATTAAAAACACTCAGGGATTTTATTGATTTTTTTGGTGAAGAAAGACAATGCTGTGTGAGCCGGGAACTCAGCAAAAAATTTGAAGAAAACAAACGTGGGAGCCTTAAGGAAGTATTTGAGTATTTTTCGGCAAAGCCGGTAAAAGGCGAAATTGTGATTGTAGTGGCGGGAAAAAAATTGTAACAAACTTTGTTAAATTCATCCAACGGTAATTTAATATGCCTTTTATTGACTTTTTTTACAAAATAATAATTGCATAGATGATCAAAAGGCTATTTTTCTTGTATTTATGTTTTCATTGTACTGCTGCAAATGCCCAGCATGTTGTGTATGGTAAAAAAATGCTTGATACACTTACATCTTCACATTTTTGGGGCAGGGGATATACACAAAACGGGATGGAAAAGGCCGGGTTGTTTATTGCAGAAACTTTTTCTTCATACGGGCTTTTAGCTTTAGATGGTAAATCTTTTTTTCAAAAATTCAGTTACCCGGTAAATACTTTTCCGGGAAAAATGGAGCTAACGCTAAATGGGAAAAAGCTAAAGCCCGGAGCCGATTTTATTATTCTCCCCGAAAGTAACGGCTTAACCTCATCCGGTGTACTTCAGCAAAAAGACAGCATAACCTACCTTAATGAAAACGACAGGCTTGTTATTAAAGAAGAAAATAAACTTACCTGGAGTGTAGGCACTAAAGTGGAAGATTATACCATGATTTTGCTTAACCGGAACTCTTTTAAGGAGCAGCCACATTCCTATACGGTGAAGATTGAAAACAAATTCGTGGATCAATTTTCGGCCTCAAATATTTGCGGTTATGTACGGGGCACCTTGCAGCCCGACTCTTTCCTTTTTATTACCGCACACTTCGATCATTTAGGTGGAATGGGAAAAGAAACATTTTTCCCCGGCGCCAATGATAATGCCAGTGGCGTTGCATTAATGTTGGAGTTAGCCCGGTATTATGCCTTGCATCCTCAGCCTTATTCCATTGCTTTTATTGCTTTTGCAGGCGAAGAAGCCGGCTTGGTAGGTTCAAAATATTTTACTGAAAACCCTCTGGTGCCTTTATCTTCAATCCGTTTTTTGTTGAATACCGATTTGGCAGGAACAGGCACAGAAGGTATTACTGTAGTAAACGCCACAGAGTTTCCCAAAGAATTTGCCTGGATGAACGAAGTGAATGAAAAAGAAAAATTATTGGTTAAAATTAATCCCAGGGGAAAAGCAGCCAATAGCGACCATTATTTTTTTATGGAGAAAGAGGTACCTTCCTTTTTCTTTTATACTTTGGGGGGTATAACGGCTTATCATGACATCAATGACAGGGCCGAAACGCTTCCGCTCAGTGAATTTGACGACCTGTTTAGACTAATTGTATTATTTAATAATAAATTGATGGGGAAATAAAATATGAATCTAAAGAATAATTTTTTGTTGCTCTTGTTTGTTTTGTGTTTTGACTTTTTAACGGCACAAACGAACCGCTGGCAACAACAGGCCAATTATACCATGTCTATTGATATGGATGTGCAAACCAACCGTTTTTCCGGTAAACAGCGTATTGAATATTTCAATAATTCGCCGGATAAGCTTAACCGGTTATTTTATCATCTTTACTTTAATGCCTTTCAACCCGGCAGCAGTATGGATGTAAGGAGCAGGGAGTTGGGTAAAACCTTAATCAACAACCGTCCAGACTGGGATACCCGTGTTAAAGACAGGATCAGTAAACTTACTGATGCTGAAATCGGGTATCAAAAAATTAAATCACTTAAAGTGAATGGTATTGCCCAGCCTTTTCAATACCATGAAACAATTTTAGAGGTGAATTTAAGAAGGGCCATATTACCAAAATCAAAAGTGATTATTGATCTGGAATTTGAAGCGCAGGTTCCTCTGCAAATAAGAAGGTCGGGCAGAGATAACCCTTCCACCGGCGTACGCTATAGCATGAGCCAATGGTATCCCAAGCTTTGTGAATACGACTACGAAGGCTGGCACCCTACACCTTATGTAGCCCGTGAATTTTATGGCATTTGGGGTAATTTTGATGTAAGCATAAACATTGATAAAAACTACAAACTTGGAGGTACGGGTGTTTTAGTAAATGCCCAGGAAATAGGGTGGGGCTATGATAGGCCGGGCACTGCCCTGAAAGATATAAACAGGGCAAAACGAATCTGGCATTTTGTTGGTAAAAATATTCATGATTTTGTTTGGGCTGCAGACCCGGATTATAACCATTTATCAAAAAAGGTAAATGATAGAACCACCCTTCATGTAATTTATAAGTATAAGCCCGATAATGCAGCATATGAAAAGGGCTGGCAGGAAGTGCTAACCGCAGCAGAAAAAGTATTGCCCTTTATTGAAAAGCATTTTGGCGCTTATCCCTATCCGCAATATTCATTTATACATGGCGGTGATGGCGGCATGGAATATCCAATGGCTACGCTCATCCATACATCTTCATTAGGTACGGCTTTTCATGAGTGGATGCATAGCTGGTACCAAATGATGCTGGCCACCAACGAAAGCGAGTACCCGTGGATGGACGAAGGATTTACCAGCTATGCCGAAGACCTGGTGACAAAATTCTATTACGGAAAATCATCTTTACAGCCCCTCAGGGATTCGCTGGCTAAACATCCCAATAATGAAACCTATAAAAAATTGGTAAACACTTTACCCGAAGACCATACCGGGGCATATAATGGCTATTATCGTCTGGTACAATCCGGTTTGGAAGAACCACTTACCACCCATGCCGATCATTATAATACCAATTTTGCATACAGCATTGCCTCTTACTCAAAAGGAGAAATGTTTTTGGAGCAGCTCGGTTACATTGTTGGCGCCGCCGTAAGGGATAAAATACTTTTGGAATATTATAAGCAATGGCGGTTTAAACATCCCAATGCCAACGATTTTATGGTAATTGCACAGCAGGTAAGCGGCTTGCAACTCGACTGGTATAAGGAATACTGGGTTAATACCACTAAAACCATTGATTATGCTATAGACAGTGTACTTAGTGATGCAGGTAAAACAAACATTGTGCTAAAGCGAATGGGTGAAATGCCTATGCCTGTTGACTTACAGGTTACATATAAAGATGGCTCAACTGTAATGCATAATAATCCCCTTAACCTCATGTTTGGCGCCAAAAAAAATGAAAATAATGAAAAGAAATCTATTGTGGATGAAGAATGGCGCTG
>JAFDZZ010000060.1 GCA_018266715.1 Bacteroidota bacterium | reverse complement strand
CTTAAGGTAAAAGCAATTTCCTGCACCGCTGTACTGCCGGCTTCCCTGATGTGATAGCCCGAAATAGATATGCTGTTCCACCTGGGTAACTGTTCACTGCACCATTCAAAAATATCCGTTATAATCCGCATGGATGGCTGAGGGGGGAAGATATAAGTTCCCCTTGCGGCATATTCCTTTAAGATATCGTTTTGTATCGTTCCTGAAATCTTTTTTAAATCGGCGCCCTGTTTTTTTGCCAGGGCTACATATAAAGCCAGTAAAATAAAACCTGTTGCATTTATGGTCATTGAGGTGGAAACGCTTTCAAGGTTAATCCCTTTAAACAACCGTTCCATATCTTCAATACTATTAATAGAAACACCCACTTTACCTACTTCACCGTTGGCCAATGGATGGTTGCAGTTGTAGCCTATTTGCGTAGGCAGGTCAAAAGCAACGCTCAGGCCGCTTACACCCTGGCTAAGCAGGTAATGATAGCGCTTGTTGCTTTCTTCTGCTGTGGAAAATCCTGCATATTGACGCATGGTCCACAGTTTTCCCCGGTACATGGAGGCTTGCACCCCACGGGTATAGGGAAATGCGCCGGGCAGGGAAGGATCGGTAATGCCTTTGGCATCAGCGCAAGTGTACAGTTCTTTAATTTCTATGCCCGAAGATGTGGTGATTTTTTTGCTGTGCATAGCCTGGTTTTAATCAGTTAATTTATTGGCTTCAAAACGCAATGCATCAATTACAATATTGGTAAGCTGGGCATTTTCCTGAATACTGTACTCCACCAGCCTTTTGCATAAATCCAATGCCGTGGCATTGGGTGGGAGCGGGGCAGACAGTTGGTTGATGATATAAATATTTTGATCTTTAAGCCTTGTTACGGCATTCCAAATTTCGGGGTTTACATAAATCTGCTGACTGGCATTGTACTCATGTTCTGATTTTATGGTTTCCACTAAGGATTGCTGAAGCGCCGAAGCGCTCATATTGTTGATGGATGACCGGTTTACAAGGTTTTGCAGGCTGGCCCTTTCGGCAAATAAAGTAAGCCTTTCCAGCGCCTGTAATTTTAAACGGGTGCCCTCATCATTCAACTCCATTTTTTCGCTTATTTTTTCTTTTAATTTCCTGATTTCTATAAATAACAAAATCTGGATAAAGATCATGATTACAAACCCGATCAGGTTATACGAATCGAAAAAAGATTGCAGTAAATACATTTACAAAAAGTTAGGGTACAAAAATAATCATCCTGAAGTATAATTTTCTTATTTAGCAAATAATACACTATAAGGGAACCTTAATTAAATGTATTTTTGCAGTAGATAAAAGCATTATTATGAGTATTACTGCAGAAGCGCCGGTAAAATTTACAGCAGGTGCGGTAGCCGAAGCTAAGCGCTTAATGGCTGAGCCGGGCTTTGATGTACGCAAAAAACTCAGGCTTGGCGTAAAGGGAGGCGGTTGCAGCGGTATGAGCTACCTCCTGAGTTTTGAAATTCCGGCTGAAAATGATTCTCATTTTGAAATTGATTCCGTGCCCTGCATCATGGATAAAAGCCACAGTATTTATCTTATAGGTATGGAAATTGACTGGCAGGATGGTCTTAACTCCCGTGGTTTTACTTTTAAAAACCCCAATGCCAGCAGTACATGCGGTTGTGGAACCAGTTTTGCCGTTTAAATTTTATAAAGGCTTAAACTCCGGGTTGCTGTACATTGTTTTATTAAAGAGGTAGTATTTCCCGTTTTTATAATTTTTCCAGTAACGTTTTCCTTCCAGGTCGTAATACAAACGGCCATCGGCCGATTTTTTGGCCACTTCATCATTTACGGTAATGATTTTGGGTACGGGGGTGGTGATTTTTTTAGTTTTTGCCGCAGATGCAGTTGTATTGCCCATGGAAGATGGGTTGGTTTTTTTACTGCAACTGAGAATAACCAAAAAGCAACATAATAAAATAAAAAGGTTTTTGTGGATAGGCATGAATGCGATTTGGGATATAGCCTGCAATTATTCTACCAAAATTTAATGATCCAGCAGGGCGGAAAGTGAAAGCAGTTCTTCCATTTTGTAATGGTTGCGTTCATTATCAAAGCATTTAGCTAATTCTTCCAGTAAATATTGAACAATTTTTTTATTGTTCATCGGTTTAAAATAGGATACGGCGGGATGCACTGAAAGTTTATTAAAGTAATTTTCAATGTCTTTATGGGAATACATTTGGCCATTTACAGCGTCTATAAAAAATTTAATATGTTCGGTACCCTGGCTTTTAAAGGTATAGGGATCGGATGTGCTGTCAAAATAGGCCAGAATAAACTGCCGGGGAATTTGTATGGCCTTAACGGGAATATCGAGTAACTCACATAAAATGAGATAAAAAATACCGTTGCCGATGGCATTACCTTTCTTAGACTCAATGACTTTATTTAAAAGAAAAAGATCCGGATTATCGTAACTCAGCTCGGAACCTTTTAGTTTGTAATAATTATATAAAATACTGTTTACTACATTTATTTTTTCAATGGAAGTGAGATAGCTGTTCAGCTCCAGCCAGGTATTGCGGCGTATTTTTTCAATTTCCTGTAATAGGGTAACCGATTGCATGTCCGGGTAATTATAACGGGCTACAATTAGGGCGCCATTAATAAGGCTGCCGTCATCATCTTTCCATTTATTAAACTCCTGGGTAAGATCCCTGAAGTGAACCCGGTGAATAAGCATTTCAATTCTTTCCTGGGTTTGCTCATCCACTATTTTTTCCCAAAGCTGCTCCAGTTGCGGAATAATATCTTTACCAAATGAAAGTATTTTTTCACTTACGGTTCCATATACATATTCGTCGGGGTCGTCAATTAACCTAAAAAGCGCTGATATTTCTTTATCCTGGTTCAAAAGTTTAAGCATTTATAATTACGACTTAAATATCGGGCAGAAGTAGGACTGTACTTTGTTAAAATTATAAACATACGGGGATAACTGCAAGTGGAATGCAGGGAAAATAGTAGAAATCTCTTAAAATATTATGTAACTGCTGCCCGTTGTAGTAATATTTGGTGGAGTGCCATTACCTGTGGAATTAATAATTGCTGTTCGTCATTATATAGCAAATAATTGCAACGTTGCATTTTTTCATCTTCGGGCATTTGCTTATTCATGCGTTCTATTACTTTTTCGGCAGGCAAATGATCTCTTTTCATGGCACGGCTAAGCCTTAAATCAAAGGGAGCCGATACGCCAATAACGGCATCCAGTTGCAGGTGCGAACCACTTTCGAAAATTAATGCGGCTTCTTTTATGGCATAGGCGGTTTTTTGGGATTGCATCCATTTTGCCGCATCCGCCAGGGTAGCCGGGTGAACCAGTGAATTGAGAAGGGCTAATTTTTTTTCGTCGTTAAATATAAGGTTAGCAAGTAATTTTCTATCCAATTGTCCGGATGCATAAACAGAAGTTCCAAAATGAGTAATGATTTTTTGTTTTAATTCATCATCTTCATTCATCAGTTGCTTAGCCCTGTCATCGGCATAATACACAGGTACGCCAAGGAGTTCAAATAGTTTAGATGCCGTGGTTTTGCCGGCGCCAATTCCTGATGTGATACCAATTTTAAGCAATTAAAAATTTTTTTAGAACAAAAATAGGATCTATATACTCTACCCAAAAAAGAGATAGCATAATAAAATGGAAGCAATAATTCCTGCAAGGTCTGCCAGCAACATTGCCGTTACGGCATAGCGTGTGTTTTTAATGGCTACCGAACCAAAATAAACGGCAATTACATAAAACGTAGTGTCGGACGATCCCTGTAAAATACAGGCAAGCCTGCCGGCAAAAGAATCGGCGCCAAAGGTTTTCATGGTATCAATCATCATACCCCTGGCCCCGCTGCCGCTCATGGGTTTAATTAATGCGGTGGGTAATCCATCAACAAACCGGGTATCGGTGCCCATTGCCGCAAATAACCCCTTCATGCCATTTATCACCACATCAAATACGCCGCTGGTGCGTAACATACTTATGGCAACCAGCATGCCTACTATATAAGGGATAATTTTTACGGCGGTTTCAAAACCGCCTTTAGCGCCTTCGGCAAAGGCATCAAACACATCAATACGTTTATAAACACCGCCAATAACAATGGCTACAAAAATAAATAAAATAATACCGTTGCTTAATATAGAGGAGAAGCGCTGCGCTTCTGATGCCTGTAATTGATGTACATACATTACCAGTAGGGCAATTAATAACGATAAGCCGCCCAGCCAGCTTAAAATTACCGGTTGCAGCAGGTTTATTTTTTGTTTTACGGAAACAATAATTAAGGCCGCCAGGGTTGCAACAAATGTGGCAATCATGCAGGGTATAAAAATATCGGTGGCATTTTGTGCTCCCAACCCGCTGCGCCAGGCAATAATGGTTACCGGTATTAAAGTGAGGCCCGATGCATGTAAAGCCAAAAACATAATTTGGGCATTGGAGGCTACGGCCTTATTAGGATTTAATTCCTGAAGGCTTTCCATGGCTTTAAGTCCAAAGGGCGTTGCGGCATTATCTAAATTTAAAAGATTGGCCGAAAAATTCATCATCATATGCCCTGTTGCCGGGTGGCCTTTGGGTACTTCCGGAAAAATTTTTGAGAAAAATGGGCCAATAATCCTCGACAGGAACCTTATTCCGCCGGCCTTTTCGGCAATATTTAAAAACCCCATAAAAAGGGCCAGTATGCCAATTAGCGGAAAAATAATATCCAGTACGGCATTCTTAGCCGTTTCTATAATGCCATCAACTTTTCGTACTAATTTTTTTTGTACTTCAAGATAGGTATAGGTTTCAAGTGATGGTTTGAGATTATTAAAATAAGCAAGTGAATCTGCCTTGCTGCCATCATGCAGCAATACCGTGGCTTTATTAATTTCCGATGTTTGGTAATACCCGTACTCGCTTAAAAAAACGGAATAATTACTGTTGAGCTTTAGGTTTTGGGGAGAGCCTATTGCGGCATAAAAAACACTGTCGTATTTATCAGTAGATTTTCCGGAAACCATCCGGTTAAAGATTTTAGCGTCTCCGCCCGCCATTTTAATACCGGCCACTGCAATGGCAATGATTACAAAAGCGCTCCATATCCTGCTTAAAACCATAGAAATTTAGAATGTAGGCCTGAAAGTACTAAAATCTATTTGATTGAAGCTGATGTCGCAAAAAAAATCAGGAATACCCATTGCAGGAAAAGTAATGCAGCACAGGATCAGGCTTTCTTTTTTGCTTCTTTTGCCCAGGCATCTTTTAAAGTGGTGGTGCGGTTAAAAATTAATTTTCCGGGAGTAGAATCTTTATCTACACAAAAATAACCCTTCCTTAAAAACTGGAACCGCTCTTGCGGTGATACATTTTTTAAAGAAGGTTCAAGGTATGCCTGAACAATTTTTAACGAATCGGGGTTAATATAGTCTTTAAAATCGCCCTCTTCCGATGAGGGGTCTTCCACTTTAAACAACCTGTCGTACAGTCTTACTTCTGCCAGCAAAGACTGTGCAGCGCTCACCCAGTGAATGGTGCCTTTTACCTGGAGCCCGCTGTTGTCGCTACCGCTTTTGCTATCAGGAAAATAGCTGCAATTGATTTGTTTGATATTGCCCCCGGTATCTTTTTCAAAACTGTCGCATTTTACAATATAGGCGCTTTTAAGCCTTACCATTGCGCCGGGTGCAAGCCTGAACCATTTTTTTGCCGGTACTTCCATAAAATCTTCCTGTTCTATCCAAAGCTCACGGCTAAAGGGTAGTTTACGGGTTCCTGCTGATTCATCTGGCCCGTTTTCACTTAAAAATTCTTCGGTTTTACCTTCTTCATAATTTGTAATCACCATTTTAAGCGGTTCTAAAACGGCCATGGCTCTTTGGGCCGTACTATTGAGGTGTTCACGCAAATAAAATTCCAAAAGGCCAATGTCCACCATATTTTCTCTTTTGGCTATGCCGATGGCTTCGCAAAAATTCCGGATGCTTTCCGGTGTAAATCCCCTGCGCCGCATTCCACTGATGGTGGGCATTCTTGGGTCGTCCCAGCCACTAACATGCGCATCGGTTACGAGTTGCAAAAGTTTTCGTTTGCTCATAACGGTGTAGGTGAGGTTGCGCCGGGCAAATTCATATTGATGAGATGGAAAAATTTCCAGTTTTTCAATCAGCCAATCGTAAAGTTCACGGTGGGGTACAAATTCAAGGGTACAAATTGAATGCGTAATGTTTTCGATAGAATCACTTTGGCCATGTGCAAAATCGTACATGGGGTAAATGCACCATTTATCGCCGGTGCGGTGATGATGGGCATGTTTAATGCGGTACAAAATAGGGTCACGCATCAGCATATTCATGTGCTTCATGTCAATCTTGGCACGAAGTGTTTTAGCACCATCCGGAAATTCACCGGTTTTCATTTTTTCAAACAACTGTAAATTTTCCTCAACACTCCGGTTCCGGTAGGGGCTGTCTGTACCCGGTTCTGTGGGTGTACCTTTTAGTTTGGCAATTTCTTCCGATGTGGAATCATCTACATAGGCCAGGTTTTTTTGGATGAGCTTTAACGCAAATTCATAAAGTTGTTCAAAATAATCAGACGCATACAATTCCTCTTTCCAGGTAAAGCCCAGCCATTTAATATCTTCTTTGATGCTTTCTACATATTCGGTTTCTTCGGTTACGGGGTTGGTGTCGTCAAACCTTAAATTGGTAAAGCCCGGGTATTTTTGGGTAAGCCCAAAATTGAGGCAAATGCTGGAGGCATGGCCCATATGCAGGTAGCCATTGGGCTCAGGGGGAAAACGGGTTGCAATCGTTTTATATTTTCCGGAAGCCAGGTCGGCTTCAATGATTTCTTCTAAAAAATTCAGGCTTTTTTCTTCGCTCATAAAAAAAAATGAAATGCAAATATAAAAAAGGGCGGTGAAATGCCGTTACTGATTGAAGAAGCCGGGCTATCTTTATTTTGCAGTTGCCCTTTTAGGGAGAAAGTGGTATAAATTTTCCCGGGAAAAGGGAGGCCGAATTAAAAACCTATAACTCAAGTATTAATGAAACCGCCGGTATTGAATGCACGGTATAAGAATGTTGAAGTATGGCCGGAACAGTTTCCATTTGATTTCTCCCGTCTGAATTTTTGAAAAATTTCGTTTCATTTTCTTGAAGCATTTGTTGCTTAAAAATTAGTCAACAATGCAGGTGGTCTTGTAATAAAAATATTCAATTTTTCAATTTTCCGATAATTGCTGATTCTCAAACAAGTTTAAATTCTCATAGTAAGCCGGTTTTTTTATTTTAAAAATTTAATACACTATGAAATGCAAAACTTTGCGAAACGGTTTTAATGGCTTAGCCTGTTTTGAGCTGTCTGGTTCCCAAACAATAAAAGGAATATCGAATGGCTCTGTTGGCGCAATGCTTAAGGGCAGGGGTTTAATTTGCAGTTTTTATTTTGGATAAAAATCAAAGTAAAAAATATTTTAAATTTTCCCAGCCTTTAAACGGGTGAACTGTCTTCTTTTAATCCCCTTATAAACCTCAAACCACAAAACTGAAACTACTGCTATTAAAAAAGAAATGAACAATTCCATCAAATCCAATTCGGCAAGTTGGAAGAACCTGGAAAAAGAAGGAATGTATAATATGGCAAAGAGCGATACCAGGGTTGCAAAAATAACTATTGGGAAAAGTTTGTTTTTGTATTGTACACTCTCAACAACACTGTAAATAAAAGAGCGGTTTACCAAACTCAATAGGATGTTGGCAAAAATAAGCGTAGTAAAAACCATAGATCTTGTCTTTTCTTCGCCTAATACGGAATAAACTGCAAATTGATAGGCAAATAATACTCCTATTGTTATTATTATACCCTGGATGATACTCATGCTCAACTCTTTCAAATTCAGGAAGGTGTCGGTCATTTTTCGTGGTTTGTTCAGCATGGTATTTTTTTCAATAGGTTCGTTTTCGTAAACAATTGAGCAGGTTGGCCCCATTATCAATTCAAGAAAAATGACGTGAACCGGTGAAAAAATATGCGGATAAACCCAGCCAAGAAATAAGGGAAGGGACACGGTAAGAATAATAGGGATATGAATAGAAATGATATATTGTATGGCTTTTTTAATATTCGTATAAATTCTTCTTCCTGCTTCAATTCCTGTGATTAATTTGCCCAAATCATCATTTGTGATTACCAAAGAAGCTGCAGCTTTTGCAATTTCTGTTCCTTTGTTGCCCATGGCAACGCCAATATGTGCAGCTTTTAATGCAGGAGCATCATTTACACCATCGCCTAGCATTGCCACCACTTCACCGTCTTGTTTATAAGCATTAACCATTGCTAATTTTGCCTCTGGAAACATACGGGTGAACAAGGTGGTTTTCCTAGATAGGGCGATTAATTCCGCTGGGGTGTAATGGATGATCTCTACACCATTAACAGCCGGTGTAGCATTGATTATTCCGGCTTGCCGGGCTATTTCATGGGTGGTTTCAGCATTGTCGCCGGTAATTACTTTTACTTTAATGCCGGCATTATAAATTTTTTGAAATACATCTTGTATGCCTTTTTTCGGTGGATCGTAAAATACGGTAAATCCTAAAAAATCACATTTAAAATCCTGTTGCTTATGCGGAAAATTTGTGCCTTGGAAATTACATTTTGCAATACCTAAAATCCTGTAGCCTTGATTTCCGAAATCTTCAATGTGCTTTCGGAGTATTTCGGTATCCTTCCCCGAAAGTTCACAAACGGCAAGAATGGCTTCCGGTGCGCCTTTGGCTGCAATAATTCTTTCGCCTTGCTGATTTTCAAAAAGATGCGTCATCATGGGTGGTTTGCCTTCTAATGGATATTCGTGTATCATCTGAAAATTTTTCCGCTTATCAATTGCCTGCGTTTTTTCATACACTCCATGAAGTGTTTTTTCCATGGGATCAAAAGGAACCGGTTCGCTGCTCCACATTGCATATTGGATTAGCTCGGAAAGTTCAGGGTTATCAAACTGTTCTTCATAATATACTTTATTTGATTTGTAATGATATAGCGCTTTTAAACGCATAGAATTTTCTGTGATCGTTCCTGTTTTATCAGTGCAAATAACCGTAGTGCTTCCCAATGTTTCCACTACGCTGCTTCGTTTGATGATGATGCCATCTTGCATAAGCTTCCATGCACCGATAGCCATAAAAGTGGTAAAAGCAACAGGTATTTCCTCTGGTAGTATGGACATGGCAAGGGTGAGGGCTGCAAGCAAACTTTCAATCATTTCTTTTGATTGCAGGTAGCTGTAAGTCCAAATCAATAGAAAAATAATCATACCGGCAATGGCCATCCATTTTACAAAATGGTCAATTTGATTTTGTAAAGGAGATCGTTCTTCTTTTATGCCCAGGATGGAATGTCCAATTTTTCCCAATTTTGTTTTTGATCCAATTTGTTCAACTTTAAAAACAGCTAAGCCTGAGGCTACTAAAGTTCCGCTATATACTTTCCTGTCTTCTGTTTCAGTACTTTTAAAAACCGAAAGACTTTCACCGGTTAGCGAAGCTTCATTCACAGAAAAATCGTTGCTGTGCACTATTTCTCCATCGGCATTAATCATTTTCCCTTCTTCTATGATGCATAAATCGCCTACGGCTATTTCCTGTGAAGGAATTTGCGTAACTCTTGAATTCCGGATAACCCTACTTAAGGGTTCGTTCAATTTTTCTAAAGCTGCCAGGGCTTTATTGCTTCGGCTGTCCTGGTAGAATGAAATGCCCGAAACGGCTAGAATTGCCCCAAACATAAAAATAGCTTCCGAATATTTGCCTACAAAAACGTAGATAACAGCTACGGCAATAAGCAGGAGCAACATAGGTTCTTTTAAAATGTTTGCCAGTAGATAAAGCCAGGTATTTTTTTTTATGCCATCTATTTGGTTAAAGCCATATTTGTTTTGGGAAACTTTTAACTCGTCTTCCGTTAGGCCAACCAGGTTATTGGGAATGTGATAAGGCATTTTATTTGGGTAAATAAGTGTTCACTCGATTTGCTTTGCTAAATACCTGTAAATTGTAGAAAATATTCCAATAAACGAAAAAGCCGGTTAGCAAGGGCTGGTAATTTATTTAGGAAACTGCAAGTAAAAACAGCTATACTGAGTAAACAGCCCCCAACCCACAGAACAAAACTTAAGGCCTATACCGGTATTGAGTAATTGCCGGTAAAAAAAGACAATGCACAAATTCTTTATTAGAAAATATTAAAAGCCTTTGTTTCATATGCAACGAACCGTAATAAAGGAAATTATTTTTATTTATACCTGAAATCCTTATGAATTGCATTACCAAATACCTCCCAATGTGCCTCTGTCATCCGGTCGGGTGTAAAAAGGCATATTCCGGTTGCTCCATTTTGCATTGATTGCTGAATGGCTGCTTCTAATTCTTCAGGGAGCAACCCGTGATTTTCCGGATCAGGTTCACTTCTTTTTTTTGCGGGATCCGGGCAAATAAACAAGCCACTGATGATCGGCTTCTTTGCTTCAACAGCCGTAACGGCTTCTTTTGTTACAGCGCCAATCCAATCTGTTCCTTCCAAATAAAAATCATTATAGTTCATGGGGAAGTAAGTATCCAAATTCCATTTATTCCATTCCTGCCGTACTAGTTTTTTTGCCACCGAACCGGGGCCGGGGAAAACGGCTGCATTAATTTGTTTCCCACGGCTGTGTATTTTTGTTGACAGCCGGTTTACCAGGTTACTGATAAGATTATACCGAAAAGTTTTCCATTCTTCTATTTTTGATGGGTCTTCAGCTTTTTTTATGTCTATCCCCGTTATTGACTTAAATGCATTGGTACAATCCTCGCAATTGCAATAATCATACGGAGCATATTCTTTGTCCATAACCAGTCCATATTTTTTCCAAAGCCCACGGGCAAGAATAACATCCGGGAAACGGATATAATCAAGATGAATAGCGTCCACTTCTTTTACCTGTGCAATTTTATCATACATCGTTTCCAGGAAATTATAGACTCCTTCTTTACTTGGGCAAAGAAATTTGTAGTAAGCAACGTAGGCAGGTTTTTCAAGCGCCGATTCACCATTTCTGTTAACCGCATACCAATCGCTGGAAATTTCCGGCGTTTTATTCTGAACCATGGTGGGTATCCAGGCATCCAAACCCAGGCCGGCTTCCTTTGCAATCTTACCTACTCTTTGATAGGTAAGGGGATCGTGCCCGCCATGATACATCAGTACATCAATTCCTTTGTTTTTATAGAATTCAAACTTCGTCTTTAGTTCAGTATCTGTTAAAGAATTCAAATCGCTAACCCAGGCATATACGGGTATTTTATAGGGGATTGTCTTTGTACTTTCTTTTAAACTTGTGCAAGCTATTAAGAACAAAAAAGCTGATAGTAAAAAGTATGTATTTTTCATTTTATTGTAATGATTGAATATAACATGCTATTTAAAAATTAAATATCCGAATTTTTCCGGAACATGAAATTGCGGCACAGCCGTCAGGGTTGCACTCCAGCAAGCAAAGGTTGAATTTTGGGGTGTGCAACTCCAAATTTCGCTTTCGGGTTTTTTATTTAAGATAATCCGGAACATATTGAGCCGAAACGTATCCTCTAAAGCTTCATTTGGGTACTTTAATAGCTGAAGGGGAAGATGAATTGTACCTTGCCATTTTTTGTTTTCAATATCCCTGCTAACAGCATGCAGAACACCAGCATCTCTGGGGTTGAGCCTTTCGTAGTTATACCGCTTATCTGTTTTGTACCTATTGGATATTTTAGCCAGGAAAAGGGCATTATTGGGGTTTACCTGAACTTCAAGATACTGCTCAGGTGCAACAGCACCATTGCTGATAAAAATTTCGAAAACTTCCTGTGTGCTTAAGGTCCGGCTTTCCTGGGTTAGTGTAGTAAACCCTGCCCACGGATCGTCAAAACATTCAAAATTAATTCGAAGGCAACTGTCATCATACTTCAAATTAAGAATTGTTCTTTCTTCAATGGGTTTGCCTCCAACCGAATGGAAAAATGCTGTGGATACTGTAAAGGTTTTATTCTTAGCCAAAACAATGCTGGGTAAACCTTTATTAACATTGCAGGTATCAACTGCTGAAAACAAGCAGTAACCAAATGTTTGAATAAGTATCAGAAGTTTAATCATTGTCCGAATGCCGAAATTATGAAAATCAGGCTATATTTTTTTACCCCTTAAAAAAAGATGTGGTGAAGCCGTGTTTTTATTGACAATTCTTGCTGTCTTTGAATAGTGAGCAGGCACTCAATAATGCATGAGCATTTTTCAAAAATAAAATTATAATGATTTTAAATTAGCTGGCACCTAAATAGCCCACTCAATAATTTCATTGATCCATTCGGGCTTATACGGGGCGCTGATTTTAATGTAATTATCGGTATAGCCCTCCATCATATTATTTTTATAAACGGCCTCAAAAAGTGTTTTTCTTTTTTGGCCAATGTGTTTTAAGGTAAATTCCTGCATTTTGGCATAGCTCAGGTTGCGTAAAGTTTTATTCCGCTTGTTCCTGGTTTCTACGGGTACAATAGGCTTTATATCCAGGGCATCGGTATGGTCCCTTTCGGAGTAGGTAAAAACATGCAGGTAAGAAATATCCAGGGCGTTAAGAAAATCCACGGTGTCGTTAAAATCTTCATCCGTTTCGCCGGGGAAGCCCACAATTACATCTACACCAATGCAGGCATGCGGCATGAGCTGTTTGATGAACCCCACTTTATCTGCGTATAATTCCCGTTTGTACCTGCGGCGCATTGCAGCTAAAATTTTGTTACTGCCGCTTTGCAAGGGAATATGGAAATGCGGCATAAATTTTTTGCTGTTGGCCACAAATTCTATCATTTCATTGCTGAGCAAATTGGGTTCAATAGAGGATATACGAAAGCGTTCAACTGTAGTTACGCTGTCTAACTGCCGCATTAAATCAAAAAAATCTTCCTCCCTTTTTTTACCGCCGGAGAAACCTTTGCCAAAATCGCCGAGGTTAATTCCGGTGAGTACAATTTCTTTTGCCCCGTTTTGACCAATGCGGGTAACTTCTTCCAAAACATTTTGAATGCTGTTGCTGCGGCTTTTTCCTCTTGCTAATGGAATGGTGCAAAAGCTGCAATTGTAATCGCATCCATCCTGTACTTTTAAGAAAATTCTTGTGCGTTCATCTATGGAGTGAGCTGCCGTAAATACATTTACATCATCAATATCGCAACTGCAAATTTTAGCAGCATCATTTTTGGCCAGTTCTTTTAAATGACTGGCAATATTAAATTTTTCGGCAGCGCCCAATACCAGGCTCACACCCGGTATAGCAGCAATTTCTTTGGGTTTTAGCTGGGCGTAACAACCGGTTACCACTACTAAAGCTTCGGGAGCTTTTCGGTTGATGCGCCGCACCAGTTGGCGGCATTCCTTATCGGCATTTTCTGTAACGGAGCAGGTGTTAATCACATATACATCGGCAGGTTCATCAAAATTTTTTTTGATAAAGCCATCATTTTCCAGCATACGGCCAATAGCCGTAGTTTCGCTAAAATTGAGTTTGCAGCCTAAGGTATGTAATGCTACCGTTTTTTTCACAGTGTGCAAAGGTACAGAATTTGCCCAAAAAAGGCGAAGCCACTATGGTTCCCTCATGCTTTTGTAAGCATTAATAAGCCCGTTGGTACTGGAATCATGCGTATGGATGGGCAGTTCATTTTCCAGTTCGGGCAATATGGTTAAGGCTAATTTTTTGCCCAGTTCCACTCCCCATTGATCAAAACTGTAAATATTCCAAATTACACCCTGTACAAAAATTTTATGTTCATACAATGCAATCAGCTGGCCCAGGGTATAAGGCGTGATTTTTTTTACGAGAAAAGAATTGGTTGGCCTGTTACCGGTAAAAACCCGGTAGGGGTTTTCGTGTTCTTTGCCATTCATCAATGCCTCGGTTTGGGCAAAAAAATTGCTGAGTAATTTTAGATGGTGATCGCCCACGGGGTTATGGGATTGAGCGGGTGCTATAAAGTCGCAGGGAATAAATGCCGTACCCTGGTGAATGAGTTGGTAAAAAGCGTGCTGCCCGTTTGTGCCCGGTTCTCCCCATATTACCGGCCCTGAGTTATAAGCAATTTCATTTCCGTTTCGATCTACATATTTACCGTTGCTTTCCATATTGCCTTGTTGAAAATAGGCTGCAAACCGGTGTAAATACTGGTCATACGGAAGTATGGCTTCCGTTTCGGCGCCAAAAAAATTTCGGTACCAAATACCCATTACCGCCATTATTACCGGAATGTTTTTATGAAAGGGAACTTCCCGAAAGTGCAGATCGGTGGCATAAGCGCCTTTTAATAATTGCTCAAAATTTTCATATCCAATGGTAACGGCAATGGATAAGCCAATGGCGCTCCATAAGCTATATCTTCCTCCCACCCAATCCCAAAACACAAACATATTTTTGGCATCAATTCCAAACTTTTCCACTTCTTCTTTATTCGTGCTGAGCGCAACAAAATGTTTTTTTATGGTTGCTTCGGTACCGCCATTTTGTAAAAACCATTGCCTTGCCGTGTGGGCATTGGTCATGGTTTCCTGGGTGGTG
>JAFDZZ010000005.1 GCA_018266715.1 Bacteroidota bacterium | reverse complement strand
TATTTTATGTGTACAATTCACACATTTGTTCTTTCTGCTTATCTTGCGGCATGGTCGTTACGATTTTTATACAGTATCATACGCATTATGGACAAGAGATATTTTTAAAAGTTTATCCTTCTAAAAACCGTACCGCTATCAGCCACCAGGTGGACCTGCACTATTACAACGAGCAATACTGGAAAGCTACCCTTAATACCGGCGAACTGGATATAAAGTCAAAATTTATTTTTAGCGCCAGCGTAGCCGATAAAAACAACGGGCAGGAATATGAAATCATTCCCGTAAAAACCATTGACCTTAAGGATAAAAAAAAAGACATCACCCTATTTGAGCAGGTGCCCCAGCATAACGATTCACAGGTACTGGTTCAAAGCAAGGCTTACCCCATTTTAAACCAACCGAAACAACGTCCAAAAACGCATCGTAAATCACCCAAAAACGTTACGCATCTCTTCCAGGTAGTGGCCCCGGCATTACAACCGCAATATTCGGTTTGCCTTTCCGGTTCTGATAAGCAATTTGGCCATTGGAGCGAAACGGAAGCCCTCATCCTGGATTATAAAAAAAACAAGTGGACGGGTGAGTTTAACTTATCTAAAACGCTTTTCCCTGCCGAATATAAACTGGCTATTTTTGATCATGAAGCCGGCAAAGTGGTAGCTTATGAAAATGGGGATAACCGGGTACTGTTTGGCGCTGCCGGCAATGATAATTTGGTGATTTGTAATTTGAATGCGCTCTTTCCAAAATTTAACTGGCGGGGAGCAGGGTTAAATATCCCTGTATTTTCCCTAAGGTCTGATAAAGATTGGGGCATTGGTGATTTTAGCCTGCTTAAACCCCTCACCGACTGGTCGGTAATGACCGGTATTCGCATGTTGCAACTCCTGCCCATTAATGACACTACGGCAACCAAAACCTTTAAAGATTCTTACCCATACTCCTCCATCTCCCCTTTTGCGTTACACCCGCTCTATCTCAATATTCCTCAACTCGCTAAAGCTATTGGATATGAATTTCCAAAGGAGATGCTGCAAAAAATTGAAATTTTAAACCAAAAAACCGAATTAGATTACGACGGGGTATTAGCCGTAAAATTAACTGCGGCAAAAAGTATTTATCAATTAGAAAAAAATAGTTTTAAAGACGATTTTGCGTGGATAGATTTTTTTAACCTTAACCGCCATTGGCTGGTGCCTTATGCCGTTTTTTGCTATTTGCGTGACCAAAACGGAACGGCCGATTTTTCGCAATGGAAACAATTTAACCGGTATGATGAAGAAGCGGTGGAAGAATTTGCCAATATAGGCACTAAACAATATGATGAAATTTGTTTCTACTATTTTATTCAATACCACCTTCACCTGCAGTTAAATGATGCGGTGGAGTATGCCCATCAAAAAGGTATTATTTTTAAAGGCGACCTGCCCATAGGCGTAGGGAGGCACAGTGTGGATACCTGGATGTACCCGCAGCTTTTTCACATGGAGATGCAGGCTGGCGCCCCACCGGATTATTACAGCGCCACAGGGCAAAACTGGAGTTTCCCCACCTATAACTGGGAAGCCATGGCAAAAGACGGCTATAAATGGTGGCGGCAACGCATGGAACATTTGGGCAATTATTTTGATGCCATACGTATTGATCATGTGCTGGGATTTTTCAGAATTTGGAGCATACCGGTAGCCAATAAAACCGGTACACTCGGAATTTTTCAGCCGGCGATCTCCATAGCAGATACCCTCTTTAAAGAAAACGGCATTAGCATTGACAAACAACGTTTCTGCAAACCTTTTATCAACAAGGAAATTATAGAAACCCATTTTAAAGACAAGGCCGATTGGGTTACTCATACGTTTCTTGATAACGGGAGCTTTAAATCAACGTTCAATACACAGGCTTCCATAGCAGCTTTTTTTGAAAAAAACCCGGAACATAAAAACCTGGAGCAGGCTTTGCAATTTTTGCTCACCAATGTATTGCTCATTGAAGATGAAGAGCAGTCCAACCATTATCATTTCAGGATTGGGATGCATCAAACAGAATCGTTCAAATCCCTGCCTGATTTTGACCGATCGGTATTGGACCGCTTGTACAATGACTACTTTTTTACCCTGCAAAATAAAATGTGGGAGGCCGAAGGCATAAAAAAACTGAATGCCTTAAAAGACACGACCTCAATGCTTATTTGTGCCGAAGACCTGGGCATGGTTCCCGAATTTATGGACCGGGTGTTGCATCAAATGGGCATGTTATCTTTAAAAGTACAACGCATGCCCAAGGAAGCCGGCGAATTATTTTCAAGGCCTGCCCAGGCGCCCTACCTTACTGTGGTTACCACCGCTACGCATGACATGAGTACGCTTAGAGAATGGTGGGAGAATGAAAAGGACAACATCCCGTATTTTTTCAATTCCATTCTTGGGCATTTTGGTACGGCACCCCGCTTTTGCGAACCCTGGATTGCCAGCGATATAATAAAACAACATTTGGAAAGCCCGGCCATGTGGGCCGTATTTCTATTCCAGGATTTGATAGCCATTGATGGCAATTTGCGATCAAACGACATCAGCAAAGAGCGCATTAACAACCCTTCAAACCCAGACCATTACTGGAATTATCGCATGCATCTCCCTTTGGAACGATTGCTGCACAATACCGATTTCAATCAAAAAATGCTTGAGTTAATCAAAAGAAGCGGGCGTTAATTTTTATTGATGCTTTTTTAATTACCGTGAAAGTAAAGTCAAAAATATTTCATCTGCCTTTTACTCATCCCTTTACCATTTCAAAAGGCAGCAAAACCCATCAGCCTACTTTTGTGGTGGAGCTGGAGCATTTTGGCATAAAAGGTTATGGAGAAGCGCCGGCCATCACTTATTATAATATCCCAGTGGAACAAATGGCCACAGACCTGGAAGCCAAAAGAATTTTTCTGGAAAAATTTTCTTTCACCGATCCTGAGCGATACTGGCATTATCTCCATCATCTGTTTCCTAAAAATCCTTTTTTAGTTTGTGCCCTCGATATGGCCGGCTGGGATATTTTTGGAAAAATAAAAAAGAAACCCCTGCATGAATTATGGGCTTTAAATACCAACCAAAGCCCGGTATGTGATTATACAATTGGCATTGACCGCATTGAAAAAATGAAAGCCAAAATAAAAGAAAAACCCTGGCCCATCTATAAAATAAAAGTGGGAGTAGAAAACGACCTGGAAATTATTGCCGCATTAAGAAAAGTAACCCCGGCCGTATTTCGTGTGGATGCCAATGCCGGCTGGACCCTGAAACAGGCGCTTGAAAAAATTCCGGTTTTAAAGGAGTTTGGCGTAGAACTGGTGGAACAACCCCTGGCAAAAGATGACTGGGAAGGCATGAAGACCTTATTTTCTCAATCCCCGCTTCCGTTAATTGCCGATGAATCCTGCGTAGCGGAAGACGATGTGGACAAATGCCACAACCATTTTCACGGAATAAATATAAAGCTTACTAAATGCAGCGGCATAACGCCGGCCCGCAGAATGATTGACCGGGCAAGGGATTTAAACATGAAGGTAATGATTGGCTGTATGAATGAAAGCTCGGTAGGTACGGCAGCTATTGCACAACTGGCTCCCCTGCTGGATTATGTAGATATGGATGGCCCGCTCCTGCTTAAAGAAGATATTGCCGATGGCGTAACATTTAATTATGGAAAAATTATTTATCCAACAGGGAATGGACTGGGTATAAATATGCATCCGTGGGAGTAACCCATTTTTATTCCTCTATCAATCTTTTGTTCACATTTAGGAAATTATTTCCCAAACATACGATCCACACTTATTCTTCCCGGCCCTATAAATAATAAGGTAATAAAAGCGCCGATATATAAAGCGGCTACTTCTCCATCTCCAAAAAAATCTCCGTTATGGGCTTTAAATAACGCCACACACATTCCTATAATAATCGGTATTACGGCAAAGCGGGTAAACAAACCCAAAATCACAAAAAGGGCACAAAAAAACTCTGCAAAAACCACTAAGATTAAAGAAAAAGTTTGACCCATACCCATGAAATTCATAAACTTCTCTTTGTACTCAGCAAAATGAATCAGCTTGCCATAGCCATGGTTCATCATTAAAACGCCGCTGATGACCCTTAATAAAAGAGTGGCTGCATCAAAAGCGGCAGTGGAATACTTTGTAGATAGAAATTTTGACATAATCCGGTAAAATAAAATTTTCGTAAAAATAACTATTCCCTTTGAAAAGCCCGTTTTCTTTTATCATTCTTTTAACAGCATTTGAAAATAGTTTTGCCCTTACAGATTGTTTTCAACATATTCACAATGCCTGCAATTAGCGGACGGTTTGGTTTTAATTTTGTTACCCGGATAATTTTATTCAATTAATGTCATCATGCAAAAGCTCATTCTATCGCTTACCACTCTCCTTGCAGTCTATACAGGCTTTGCACAGCCCACCAATTTTGTTACCGATACCGAAAAAAAATATAAAGAAGTTAAAGAACATATTGCCCGGGAAGAATATGGATTTGTTTACACGGCGGTAAAAGAGCTGAAAACCCTATACCCCGAAAACACAGCCAACTACCCCAATTACATCCGTGAAGATGTGGACTTTTTTTATGTGCTTTGCGGGCTTAAACTCATGCAGGACCGTGCAAAAAATGAAGCCGTAAATTACATTTCTTCGGTCACCAATGAACCCCGCCGCCAGCTCATGAGCTTTCATCTTGCCCATTATTATTTCTTAAAAGACGATTACCTGAATGCGGTGGAATATTTTTCCCGGTCGGGTTACGATAACCTCAGTAATGAACAAATTGCCGATGCAAAATTTGAACATGCCTATGCCCTATTTAACCTAAAAAGATTTGACGAAGCCAAACCGCTTTTTAACGAAATTCACCAGGTGCCCGAAAACAAATATTACATTCCGGCAAATTACTATTATGGATTTATTTCGTATTACGAGAAAGAGTATAGCGAAGCTTTAAAAGCATTTAAGCTGGTAGAAATTTATGATGAATACAAAGGCGTAGTGCCCTACTATATCACCGAAATTTATTATTTCCAGGGAAAAAGGGACCTGGCGCTGGAATACGGCCAATCGGTATTACGGCAAAATCCTCATATCTATTATGCGGACCGGCTTAGGTTGCTCATGGGGCAAGCCTATTTTGAGAAAAAGGAATTTGAAAAAGCCCTGCCGCTTTTGGAAGAATATGTTCGGAATAATGACCGGGTAAGTAAAGAAATCATGTACGAACTGAGTTATTGCTATTTTGTACAAAACCAAACCCAAAAAGCCATTGAGGGTTTTAAACAACTGAGTAACGAGAAAGATTCCATGGGGCAAAACAGCATGTACCTCCTGGGCAGTTTATATTTAAAAACCGGCGATAAAGCCGCTGCAAGAAATGCCTTTCAGTTTTGTTCTTATAACAGCAGTAATGCCCGGCAGCAACAGGTAAGCCGGTTTAACTATGCCAAACTTTCCTATGAACTGGGTTTCCAGGATGTAGCTTTAAAAGAAATAAAATCATACCTGCTGGATTATCCCAATTCCGAATATGATACGGAAGCCCGTGAAATATTAGTGTTGCTTTTAACCAATACCAGTAATTTTTCAGAAGCCTTACAGTTGTTTGAATCATTTAAGAGCCCAACGGTATCTATGCAAAAAGCCTACCCTAAAATTTTATTTGGAAGGGCAATGGAATATTTAAACGATCAGCAACTGAACAAAGCCGATGATTTATTAAGCCAGGTTATTGCCCACCCATACGCCGCAAACATCATACCGTATGCACAATATTGGAAAGGAGAAATAGCCTACCGGCAACAAAATTTTGATGCCGCCATCCGGTTTTTAAATGCGTTTACAACATCAAATGCAATGCCTTTAGGCGAAGCCAGCCCCGCTACGGCCGGGTATAACCTGGGCTACGCCTGGATGCAAAAGCAGGATTATAAAAAAGCCTTACCGTATTTTGAACAGGTAACAAAAACGGTAAACGGCAATTCCTCCTCATTGGTACAGGATGCGTATTTACGTAGCGCCGATTGCCATTACATGCTAAAAAATTATG
>JAFDZZ010000059.1 GCA_018266715.1 Bacteroidota bacterium | reverse complement strand
AAGGAAAGCATTTAATAGACCCGGCATCTTTTAAAAAATCTGCTGATTCTGTAACGCATAAATCCATCAAAGGGTTTAACTCAAAATTGAAATGGGTAAATAAATTTTGCTCATTTTTGCAGCGGGCTATAGGAGTGAGGCGGTACAGTATGTTGCTGCGCTTTCTGCGCCGATATTCAAAAGAAGAGAATCAGTATTTTTTATTGGATGCGCAAAAAGGTAACAGGCTGTTGTAATTTTTTAAACGCTGGTCTTAAATATTTAAAATGCAAAAATTCTTGGGTAAGCTATTTTACTACTTGTTCACTTTTCCGAGGTACAAATTTTTATTTGCAAAAATTGGTAATAGCGCCCGGCTCATGAATACCCGGGTGGATGGATTTAGGAATATTCAAATTGGCGATAAGGTTTTTATATCGGAAGGTACCTGGCTTGCTGCTTTGCCAATGCAAAAAGATGCCAGTTGTAAACTACATATTGCAAGCGGAACTTACATTGGCCGTTATGCACATATTTATGCTACTGAAAAAATTGAAATTGCAGAAAAAGTGCTCATTGCAGATAAAGTATATATCAGCGACAATCAGCATAATTATGAAAATATTCAGTTGCCGGTTATTGCGCAACCGGTAAAGCAATTGAACCCGGTGAAAATAGATTCAGGAGCATGGATTGGCGAAAATGTTTGTATTATTGGAGCTTCAGTTGGTAAAAATTCGGTAATAGGAGCCAATGCAGTTGTTACCAAAAATATTCCGGATTGTTGTGTGG
This sequence comes from Bacteroidota bacterium, assembly GCA_018266715.1. Lineage (GTDB taxonomy): Bacteria > Bacteroidota > Bacteroidia > Chitinophagales > Chitinophagaceae > Ferruginibacter. The sequence goes on along the minus strand of JAFDZZ010000059.1, from coordinate 11,258 downwards.
CGGCAGGAATACCCGCCATCATAATTAAAAGATATAATTTTGAAACAGGACAGTGGCAAAAAACGGATGCCATGGGTAATTTTGTTTAATTATGCGGATAGAAAAAATTTTAATTACAGGGGGTGCAGGGTTTATTGGATCAGCCCTTTCATTACATTTAATTGAAAAAGGCTACAAGGTTAATGTATTGGATAATCTTTCGGAACAAATTCATGGAAAAAATACCTCCGATTCTCCATTGTATAAGACTATAAAAGATAAAGTGAATTTTATTCACGGAACCGTGACATCTAAAACGGATTGGTTAAAAGCCATACAAGACTGCGATGCAATTGTACATCTTGCCGCAGAAACAGGCACCGGGCAATCAATGTATAAAATCAATGACTATGTGAGCGTGAATATAGGTGGGACAGCTTTGATGCTGGATATTCTTACTAATGAAAAGCATAAAATAAAAAAAGTAATCATAGCCTCCAGCAGGGCCATTTATGGCGAAGGGAAATATGTTGATGAAGCTGGCAACTTTGTTTATCCTGAATCAAGAAGTGATGAAGATTTGCTTCAGGGAAAATTTGAACCTACCTATAAGAATGCTGTAAACCTTAAACTTGTTGCCACAGATGAAGATTCAGTAATTCATCCTACTTCAGTCTATGGAATAACAAAGCAAAACCAGGAGCAAATGGTAATGACGGTATGCTCTGCGTTAGGCATTGATGCTACTGCTTTCCGGTATCAAAATGTGTACGGCCCTGGCCAGTCGTTGCGTAATCCTTACACCGGCATTTTATCTATTTTTTCATCCTTAATCAATTCAGGAAAAGAAGTGAATATTTTCGAAGATGGTAAGGAAAGCCGGGACTTTGTATTTATCAGCGATGTGGTAGCGGCTACAACTCTTGGTATAGAAAACGATAATGCAAGGGGACAGGTTTTTAATGTGGGTTCCGGAGTTGCTACAACGGTATTGCAGGTAGCCCAAACACTTTGCAAGCATTATGAGAAAATGGTTCCTTTAAAAATAACCGGCAATTACAGGTTGGGAGATATACGCCATAATTATGCCGATATTTCTAAAATTAAATCCATCCTGGGTTTTATACCGTTGGTTCATTTTGAAGAGGGGATAAGGCAATTTGCCGATTGGGTAAAACAGCAGGAAGTTAATGCATCAGGTTATGAACTTTCTTTGGAAGAAATGCGAAGTAAAGGCTTGTTGAAATAAAGAACTATGAAAAAACTTGGATTGGTAACGGTTTTGTATAAGAGCGATGATGTGCTGCAAGGATTTATTAAAAGGCTTTCTATACAAACCTACCGTAATTGCCTGCTTTATTTTGTTGACAATTCGGTAAATGATGCCAGTACACAGTTGCTTTACAATATTTTATCACAATACCCAAATGTTTCTTTTAAATATTTACCCCAGCAGGGTAATACAGGAGTTGCTGCAGGTAATAATGCAGGCATTAAAGTTGCGTTACAAGACGAATGTGATTATGTATTGCTATTGAATAATGACATAGAGATAGAACAGGATAATTTGTTGGAGCAAATGATCTGTAAGGCAGAGGATTCAAAGGAGTCCATAATTGTACCCAAAATTTTATTTTATGATACCCGTAAAATATGGATGGCAGGAGGTTATATGGATCATTGCCGTGCTTTAGGAGTGCATTACGGAATGAACAAAAGCAATGAGGGTAATTACAACATAGAGACACACATCAGCTATGCACCAACCTGTTTTATGCTGCTGTCCAAACAGGTGTTTGAAAAAACGGGCTTGATGGACGAGCAATATTTTGCATATTACGATGATACGGATTTTGTATTAAGGGCTTTAAAAAAAGGGTTTACCATGCTCTATATGCCGTCACAGGTTATTTTGCATAAAGTTTCTTCTTCGGCTGGCATTAATTCAGCATTTTATGTCTATTATTCAAACCGTAATAAGCTGTATTTTATACGAAAACATTATAAAGGATTCAAAAGAGCCTGGCTCATAGCTTACAGCCTGGTAAGCCGTTGTGTATTTTGGTTTAATTATGATAAACAGCGTAAACAAAAATTGATACAGGGATTAAAAGATGGCTTTGCTTTAAAGGTGAATTCTTAGGCTTATGCTCCTAAACTAACCTCCGCCTTCTCCGCAATATTTCCCCAATAAAAATGTTCAAAAAATTCCTTGCCGGTATGTTGTATTTCAAAACCAGTTTGCAGGACTTCGGTAAATGATTTCCAGTCTCCATCTTTCACTACCTTCATTTTATGGCCGGCAACTTCTTTGGGTACACCAATGGCTCCGCTTTCGGTGGTAATAATATTGAGGTTCATGCCTAAAGCTTCCACCAGCTTGGTTTTTATCCCTCCGCCTTCTATTACAGGGTTTAAAAAAACATCAGCCGCTTTAAAATACACATCAATATCATCCACAAAACCTGCGTAAATAACATTTTTATCAGCATAGCCGGTTAAATTATTCATGTCATCAGGCAGCCATTTGCCGCAAATAATAATTTTGTAATTTTTGTATTTTTTAGCCAGTAAACTTTCATTTATTACATTGAGAATTACTTTTAATGCATCAAGGTTTGGCGGATAATTTAGTGTTCCGTTGAACAGAAAAATTTGTTCATTGTTTAATCCATAAAGCGGGCGTAAGGTATTTTTGGCCTTTTCTTTTTCTGCCGGTTCCGGAACTTTTTCTCTTTCCGTACCATAAGTTATCACAATGCATTTTTTATAAGAAAGCTTGTAATGCTTCATGGCAAATTGCCGGTCTTCTTCGGTAATAAAAAATGCTTTATCGGCTTTTTGAAAAATAAGTTTTTCATAATGCCATAAAATTCCCCACCACCATTTGCCCACGCTTTTAAACCTTAGCGATTCTATATTATGCGATTTGGCAATGAGTTTTACCTTGCAAAAATATTTGAGGAGTAAGGCCAGCCATCCATAGTATGGGTGCTCCAGCAATAGCCATTCTATTTTATTTTCTTTAATTATTTTTTTTAAAGGAAAAAAATATAAAGGGTTAATATAGCGCAGGCTGCTCTTGCCAAATAGTTTTACCAGTTTATAATTTTCTGCAAATTTTTCATCATTGGCTTTTACACCGGCACAGGTAAGGTTTACGTTTTGTCCAAAGTATTTATTAAATAATGCAATGCCTTTTTGCCCACCCATTTTTGCCGGCAGAAAAGGATAAGAAATAATGCTCAACACATTCGTCATACATTTTACAATTGGTTGTTCTTCCTGTTTTTAACAAGATAGAAAACGCCGGCGGCTAAAAGCAGGTACACTAAAATGGCACACCAAAACGAAATGGTATTGCCCGTGTAATACGCTTTGGGTTCAAACTTAAATTCAATATTATGTTTTCCGGCAGGCAATGCTATGCCACGCAATACATAATTTACTTTTGCATAAGCCGTTTTTTTGCCGTCAACAAACGCATCCCAACCCCGGTTGTAATAAATTTCACTAAAAACGGCAAATTGTGCTGTTGCAGCATTGGATTCATATTTAATGTCATCGTTTTGCCTGCTTACCAGCTTTATCGTTGCGGTGGAATCCGGTTGTGGTAGAGAGGGAATAATATTTTTAAAACTTTCATTGATTACAGCCGTGTCTTTAAGATTTGTGCTGTCCAGCGCCAGCATTTCTTCGTTGGGTGTTTTTACATATTTAATACCTTTCACTAACCAGCAGGTGCCATAGGCATAAGGGTTTACCTGGGCAACGGGCTGCCCGTTTGCACCCTGTGTGATAATGTATTTGGTATTAAGCATATTAAATACATTCACATTACCCTTTGTAATTTGGTGCTCAATTAAATCCTGGTAAAGCCCCAGTTTGGCCGGGTGGTAACCGCCAATGGAATTATGATGGTAGGAGGTAACCGATTCGTTGGTAAAATTGCCCGACTGGTTAAAAACCCTAAAGTTGGCATGGTCGGGGTCTTTCATTATTTGTTCATCGGCAGAAGTAGGAGTAAATAAGTTACTCACTTCTTCTTTTTCCATAAAATCGCTGCTGTTTAAATAGCGGGTATCTACCCCCATTAAATCAACCAGGCAAAGTACGGCTAAAGCAATAGTTGCCATGGTCACATTCAATTTTTTCTTTAAGGCAAACCATAAAATACCTGCAGCCAGTGCAATAAAAATGATGGAGCGGAAAAGATCCCTCCCGGTTTCACTTTTACGGTCTTCCCGTAAAGCCGCCATCAGGTCTTTAGCCATGGCCTGCGCTTGTTGCTGCATTTGAGGTGAAACCTGCTTGCCGGGAGCCGATTGGGTAAAACTCTGTTCAAAATTAGTTTTAATATCCGCATCTCCTTTGCCCGAGTAATCAGCGGTGAGCCAAAAACCGGCAATTAAAGCCAGAACGCCAACCGTAGCCACGGCGCCTTTTTTAAGTTTTTTAAAGGCGTTGGCAAAATTGGGTTCTTTTAATATTTTATCTAAAGTAAGTACAGCCAAAATGGGGATACAAATTTGCGGAATTACAAAAGCCATACTTGGCGCACGAAATTTGTTATAAAAAGGCAAATGATCCAGCATAAAAGAATTAAAACCCATAAAGCTGTTACCCCAGGCCAATACAATTCCAAATAATGTGGCAATGGCAAGGGGCCATTTGAGCCAGCTATCGAGATAAAACAATCCTATAATGAGCAAAAAGCAAATAATAGCGCCCAGGTAAACGGGGCCGCTGGTTGTTTCATTTAAGCTACTCATATTGCCCCAGTACGAATAGGCATTCAGCATATTCACCGCATTATCTTCAGGCACGCCCACTTCGGCCAGTTTTTGAACAAAGGCTGCATTGGCGCTATGTTCGTTTCCGCCATTGCTTCCACCATAGAGGCCGGGAACCAAAAAAGTAAAGGTTTCCATTTTGCCTGCACTCCAGCGCAGGGCATAATCTTTATCTAAACCACCTTTTGATTTATTGGAGGCCTTATCTGCATCACTTAGCGTAAGTTGCGATACACCGCCACGCATGGTTTCCTTGGCATAATCGTAAGTGGGCATAATCATAGAGGCGTTTAAACCCAGGCCAATAAAGCCTCCCAACGCTGCCAAAGCAATGGCAATAATACCCTTGCTCAAAAGTTTTTCTTTAATGGATTTAATTAAAAACCCAATACTTAAAGCGCCAATAATAATCATGAGGTAATACACAATCTGCAAATGGTTTTGCCCAATGAGTACACCCGAAAAAAAGGCGGTTATTAAAAGTCCTAAAATATATTTTTTATCAAACAGCATAAGTACGCCAGCTATAACCACCGGGGCATACGCAATGCTCATCATTTTGGTATTATGGCCTACAGATACAATAATTGGATTATATGTAGAAAACGCATAGGCTAATCCGCCCAAAATTCCCACCCATGGGCTTAGCCCCAATACGATGCATAAAATATAAAATGAAAGGCCGGCAATGAAAAAATATGAAATGGGCTCCGGAAGCCAAAGCGAATAAGCTTTACTGATAAACGAAATACCTGCGCCAATATTTGAAGTGCCTTCCATGGCAATTTGATAGGCCGGCATACCGCTAAACATGCTATTGGTCCACAAGGGAAAATGCCCTGTTTTTTCTTTCACTTCAAAAGATTGCTGGGCCATACCTTTCCAGCCCTGGGAGTCATGCTGGTTGAGTACCATTCCCTGAAATACCGGTTTACAATAAACCAGGGCAACAAGTGCAAAAACGGCAATAGCAATAAGATGAGGGAGTAGTTTTTTAAGCCAGGTAGCCTTCATGCTTTAAAAATTTTGTGCGGTGAAGATATATTATTTTGTTTGTTTACCGGGAGTGGTGCAGATCAATTTTGCATGAGTGGTTTTTTTGCTTATTTTTGCTTCCCTTTCGCACAAAATGGTAGCCATAGCTCAGTTGGTTAGAGCATCAGATTGTGATTCTGAGGGTCGAGGGTTCGAGCCCCTTTGGTTACCCAGCAATATCCCCACATTTATTGTGGGGTTTTTATTTTGAACAATTTAAGGGTAGTCATAATTCAGTTGATTAGAGTTCGCCTTTTGCGGATGATTCTGAGGGTACAGGGTTCTGCTCCGCCTACGGCGGATTACCCATAAAAAACCTTCGTTAACGGAGTTTTTTTCATTTTAATTACCACTCATCCTTAAACTTTTGCACATTTACTGTTTAACAAAACATTATTGCATTTAATGCGTTTACAAAACAGGATTAGTGTGTGATTTGCTTTATTTTTACGATATGCATAAAATTGCAGATTTTATTATGAGTAGAAAATTCTTACCTGTTGTTTTGGCGCTAACCGCCATGAGTATTTTTTGGGGATTTAGCACCCGTGGGGGCAGCAATACCAATGATGACAATCCCAAAGCCCGCCATGCAAAAATTTTAAGGAATGTAGGCATCCTCCTGGAAGAAGGCCACTACAAACCTCAGAAAATTGATGATGCGTTCAGCAAAGAAGTATTAACCAAGTTTTTGAAAGATTTGGATAATGATAAAAATTATTTTATCCAGGCAGATATAGATGCATTCAATAAATTTAGCAAAACTATTGATGACGAAATTCACGGCGCTCCGCTGGAATCTTTTTATTCCATCAACGATATTTATACCAAAAGGGTAAACGAAGTATCCCAATTATATAAAGATTACCTGGCCAATCCTTTTAATTTTACTAAAGATGAAGACCTGGAAAGAGATGGCGATAAACTGGCTTACCCTAAAAACATAGCCGAGAGAAACGACCGTTGGAGAAAACAGCTCAAAATGCTGGTATTGGAAAAATTTGTATCGGGCCAGGAAGAACGGGAAAAGAATAAAGGCAAAAAAGATTTTGTGGTAAAGGCAGACAGTACACTTGAAAGAGAAGCAAGAGAACAGGTGAGCAAACAATTCGACCGGTTTTTTACCACCAAAAAAAATCGGGAAACCCAGGATTACGATTTCAGCATTTTTGTAAATGCCATTACCGGCGCTATGGATCCGCATACCGATTATATGCCACCTATAGATCTTAGAACGTTCAAGGAATCTATGAAGGGTAGCTTTTTTGGTATTGGCGCACAGCTAAAAGAAGATGATGGCAAAATTAAAATTGGCACTTTGGTAAGCGGGGGCCCGGCATGGAAAAGCGGTGAGCTCAAAGAAAATGATGAAATTATTAAAGTAGGCCAGGGTGCAGAAGAGCCCGTGGATGTTACCGGGTATAGTGTAACCGATGCGGTGAAATTAATCAGGGGTTCTACCAAAGGCTCAGAAGTGAGGCTTACCTTAAAAAGAGTGGATGGTACCATTAAAGTAGTGTCTTTATTGAGAGATGATATTAAACTGGAAGATACGTTTGCACGTTCGGCCATCATTAACGGCACCCATAAAATAGGCTATATTTATTTGCCGGAGTTTTATGCCGATTTTGATAAGCCTAATGGTGCAAGAAGTGCTAAAGACGTAGCCCTTGAAGTGGAGAAATTAAAAAATGAAAAAGTGGAGGGCATCGTGTTGGACCTGAGGGGTAATGGCGGCGGTTCATTATATGATGTGGTGGAAATTGCCGGTTTGTTTATTGATGAAGGGCCGGTAGTTCAGGTTAAAGGCCGTAGTGATAAATCACAGGTTCTTAAAGATAAAAACAGGGGAGTGCTTTATGACGGGCCCTTAGCGGTTTTGGTGGATGAAACCAGCGCCTCGGCTTCTGAAATATTTGCTGCAGCCATGCAGGATTATAAAAGAGGAATTATTGTGGGTAGTACCTCTACTTATGGCAAAGGAACCGTTCAACGGAACATCCCGTTAAACCCCGAAAATGAAATTCAATTATTTGGCAGTAATACCAAAGACGATTTGGGAACGGTAAAACTTACGTTGCAAAAATTTTATCGTATTAATGGCGATGCTACGCAATTGCGTGGTGTGGTTCCGGATGTGATTTTGCCCGACCGCTATGATTTCTTAAAAATAAGGGAAAAAGATAACCCCTATTCTTTAAAATGGGATGAAACCGGAAAGGCCGATTATTCTACCTGGAGCAACTCTTCGGCCGATACTTATTTTATTGCGGGTATAAATGATGATGTGAACAAAAGCAGCACATTTAGCAAAATTAAATCCAATGTGCAGTGGTTGGATAAAAACCTGGATAGGAATTTTTCACTCAATATCAATAAGTATAAACAGGAGAAGCAAAAACTGGTGGATATTAATAAACAACTCGACGACTTATATAAATTGCCGGTACCCATGAAGGTCAGCAATATCCCGGCCGACAGTGCCGCTATCAACAGCGCAGCAGATAAAGCGGATAGTAACAACAAATGGCTAAAGGCCTTAAGCAGTGATATCTTTATTGATGAAACCGTAAAAATTATCAGTAAAATGATCGAAGGCGGAAATATGGCAAGAAAAGATTAAACGCCTGGTGAACTAAATTAAAAAGCCGGAATTTTCCGGCTTTTTAATTTATTAATTACTCTGCTAAATATCTTTCGTTAATAATGTTGATGTGATGATAAACATGGCCTACGCAAATAAAAGCCAGCGCCAGGGCATTTATTTTATTACCGTTTACTTTTCCCAAAGCCTTTAATTGTTCAGTGTTAAAGCTTTCAATAAGGAATTGGGTACTTTGCCTTACGGCAATAAATTCATCACATAAATGTACCCATTTCCGGCCATTGGCTTTGCTGTTTTTTGCATAATCATTTTCTTCAAAGGGTAAAATATTTTGCTTTTCTTTTCTTGCGGTACATAAAGCCCGGTAAGCAAATATTCTTTCGCAGTCAATTAAATGTTGCAATACTTCTTTTAAAGTCCATTTACCTTTTGCGTATTTATAGAGATGTTTTTTTGCAGGCAATGAAATAAAATAATCATTAATAATGTTTTGCTGCGCTGCAAATGCCGCATTTATATTATTTTGGGCAACAAGGTCAATGTATTTTTTAAAATAAACAGGATAACTGCCTGAAGGAGGTTTTGGCATAACTATTTTTTATAAAAATAAGCCTTCTCAAATTAATGAGAAGGCTTTTAAAATTTTAGTTGATTTGTTATCCCTTTTTACCTTTTTTAATAGAGGATTTAGGCAACTTATTGGGTTTGTTTTGAGTGGCCATTTCAGCTGCATTTTTTACGGCTGCATAGGCGTTTACCATACCGCCGGTACGGCTTAATGTTCCCATTTCCACCATTTCGCCGGTTTCGGGGTTTTTCACTTTTTCTTTAATGGGCTCCACCGATTTTTCAATGGCGCTTTTTACCTGTTGCGGGGTAAGGGATGGGTAATACTCTAAGATTAAAGCGGCAATGCCGGCTACAATTGGAGCGGCAAAGCTGGTGCCCTGGGATTTTCCATAACTGTTGTTATTGGGCGTGGTAGAAAAAATTTGTACGCCGGGTGCAAACACATCCACTTCATTTTTTCCATAGTTGCTAAACGATGCAATAAGCCCGCCGGCTTTTTTATCTCCGCTGGCGCCTACGGTAATAAAATTTTGGGCCCTGCCGCTTTTATCGGCATAGATGGGATTGGGAAAATTATATTCCACATCAATATTTTTACTGTCGTTACCTGCGGCGTGAACCAATAATACGCCTTTGCTGCCGGCATAACGAATGGCATCATCCACCCATTCTTTATGAGGGGAAAACCCTTTTCCAAAACTCATATTGATCACTTTGGCGCCGTTATCTACGGCATATTTTATGGCTAAGGCAATGTCTTTATCATGTTCATCGCCATTAGGCACGGCCCTTATGGCCATAATTTCCACATTATCGGCAATGCCGTTTAGTTTGTCGTTATTGTTGTGTGCAGCAGCTATAATACCGGCGCAAAAGCTGCCGTGAAAAGGGGTATTGGCCATAATATCGTTGTTGCCATAATACCGGTCGTTGATATCGTTTTCATTATCTTTTACAATATCACCACGGTATGCCGGCGGCGCTTCATTTACCTCGTCGCCTTTGCGAATTTGTGCATTAATATCATCTAAAATCATTTCATTGCTGATGTCATCATTTTTATTGGCCCCGCAAAGCCCAAGAATCATAGAGCGGGTTTGCATAGCCGCTTTATCGGTAGTTTTATAATCCTTTAAATCTTTGCAACTGTACACTTCTTTGCCCAGCTCTTTGCGGATTACCGAGTCGCCTTTTAATAAGGGCATACGGATTTGTTTCATAAAATTGATTTCATTTTCATTTACATCTTTGGTGATGCTTTCCTTAGCCCTTGTATAGTTTTGGTAGGCAACTTTTTCTTCCGGGGAAAGCTTTGTTTCATCAATGGTTTTGCCTTCAAACCGGTGTTTAAGGCTATGATAAACCCTTGAAGCTTCATAGCTGTCGTCTTTAACATTACGGCCATCTTTTCCGCCTATAAAATTCCAGCCATGTACATCATCTACATAACCGTTTTTATCATCATCAATGCCGTTACCGGGTATTTCACCCCGGTTGGTCCACAGCACCGGTTTTAGGTCTTCATGTGTAGTATCAATACCACTGTCAATTACGGCTACAATAACTTTTTTGCCTTTTAGCTTTGTGGCTTTTAAAAAGTTGTAAGCTTTTTGAATACTCACACCCTGGAAGCCTGTAGTGGCCGGATCCATCTGGTACCAGTTGTTGGGTAGGGTATCTTTTTTACGTTGTTCGGGGTCGCCTTCCTGTGCAAATACATACAAGGAGAGGAGCAGGAGGTTCAAAGAGAGAAATAAAAATTTTTTCATCATGATCGGTTATAGTTAGGTTTCGAAAATAGAACAGCATAGGAATATTTTATTACCGTTCTTAAATTTTAATATAATTTTTTCTTAATTCAGGTTTATAAATCAAATTTTATACCCTGGGCCAACGGAAGCTTATCGGTATAGTTGATGGTGTTGGTTTGCCTGCGCATGTAGGCTTTCCAGGCATCGCTGCCGCTTTCCCTGCCGCCGCCGGTTTCTTTTTCACCGCCAAATGCGCCGCCAATTTCGGCCCCGCTGGTGCCAATATTTACATTGGCTATGCCGCAATCGCTGCCGCTGTGTGAAAGAAATTTTTCTGATTGCCTGAGGTTGTTGGTAATAATAGAAGAAGACAATCCTTGCGGAACGCCGTTTTGCAGGGCAATGGCTTCATCCATGGTTTTGTATTTCATTATGTACAATATTGGCGCAAAAGTTTCGTGTTGAACAATCTCAAAATGGTTTTTGGCTTCGGCAATGCAGGGTTTTACATAGCAGCCGCTTTCA
>JAFDZZ010000058.1:624-11406 GCA_018266715.1 Bacteroidota bacterium | reverse complement strand
AAAATCTTCTTTATTTTCCTGTGGGATACCCATATAGCGTTCCTGGTAAATATTATCGTAAAACAATTGATTGGAAACGGCTGCAATGGCCACCCCGGTTTTAAAAATATCCGGGTAACGGAACATTAAATTGAGTGTGGAAGACCCGCCCCCACTCCAGCCCCATACCGCAACCCGGCTGGTATCCATATACGGTTTTTCCAGTATTTTTTTTGCACCCATGGCCATATCCCTAATATTGATATTGCCAATTTTACGATAAATGGATTTTCTCCAGGGGGCGCCCTTTAATGCCGGCGTGCCCCGGTTATCAATGCCTACCTGCACATAACCATCTTCATTCATATTGGCATACAAAAAATTACTGTGGTTGCCGTAAGCATCCTGGGTGGTAGTGGTTGCAGGCTCGCCATATACATAAAATACTACAGGGTATTTTTTTGAAGGGTCAAAATTTGCCGGCTTGTTGATCCATGCATCCAGGATGATATTATCTTCCGTTACCACTTTCAGGTATTCCACATTTATACTATTGTCGGTTTGCATTTTTTTGGCAATGGTTTTTTCGGCATTTAAAGGTTTATTATCGGGCAGGCTTATCCATTCATTTACCGGAAACGTGTTGTGATTGCTGAAACTATGCATGGCAATAGTAGCATTGGGAGAAATTTGATAATTATGCGTACCTTTTAATGAGGCACTGCTCACCAGTTCCGCATCTTGTTTGGAATTATTGATTCGGGTACGGTATAAATAGAGTTGGGTGGCATTACCGGGCGATGCGGTAAAATACAAATAATTGTTTTTTTCATCCACGGCTTTTATTTCCCCAATATCATAATCGCCTTTGGTGAGCAGGGTTGTAGTTTTTCCATCTTTGCTGATTTTATAAATATGCCTCCAGCCGTCTTTTTCGCTTACCCATAAAAAATCCTGTCCCTGGTTGATCCAGTTCCAGCCTACGGGGTTATCGGTATTCAAATCTACCCAGGCATCATCATTTTCGGCCCAAAAAGTGCTGCAACTGCCATCACTAATTTTGCAATCAATCAATTTACTTTCCTGCTGCTTACGATCCATCCTTTGTACAACCAGGTTGTTATTGCCGGCCCACTCCATACGGGGTATATAGTGTTGCTGGGGGTCGCCTTCAAATTTCATCCACTTTATGGCCCCGCCATTTGCAGCAAATACGCCTATTTTTACTGCGCTGGGTGATTCGCCTACCTTGGGATACTCCACCGGAATAGGTTTTGAATAATTTGAATCGGTGGTATTGAGCATGTAATAATCTTTAATTTTTGTAGCATCAACCTGCCAAAAAGCAATATGCTTACCATCGGGGCTCCACCTAAACCCATCCCGGCAAAAAAATTCTTCTTCATAGGCCCAGTCAAATGTGCCGTTTATGAGTTTCCGGGTGCCATCCATGGTCATTTTTTTAATAATGCCGCTGGCCACATCTTCAATAAATATATTATGCTCACTTACAAAAGCTACCGATCTTCCATCCGGAGAAAATTTGGCAAACATTAAGGATTGGGGGCTTAATCCTTTTCCCAATTGAGTAAGTTTATTTCCCTGTAAAACCCAGTAATCACCACGGGTTTTGTACCGCCATACTTTAACGGTATTGGTAAAAAGCAACACTTTTGAATGATCATTGCTGTATTCAAAACTTTGTGGCCTTAATGCTGTTGTTTGCCCGGCCGGCATTAAAAGTTCTTTTTTTATCAAAACCGTTTCTGCATCGGTTTTAGGGTCTACTTTTACAATGTTTCCCTCTTTAAAACGAATAAACCCCGTACCATCGGGCGACCAGTTTATTTGTTGAGCCAAACCCGTGTAAACCACGGCAAAACAAATCATCAATAAAAACACTTTCTTTAAACTCATAATTCTTGCTTTTAGGTTTTAAAGATAGTAAAATGCAAGTAGTTCCTCTTACCGTTGCTGTAAAAAGAATTGATAATTTTGTGCCATGTCAACAGGTAAATTAAGGCTGGACAAATATCTTTGGGCCATTCGGCTTTTTAAAACCAGGAGCCAGGCAGCCGAAGCCATAAGTAAAGGCAAAGTTTATTTAAACGGCGCTGCGGTAAAGGCATCAAAGCTTGTTGCCATACATGATGAATACGAAGTGAAAACCGGCGACAAAAAATGGAAAATAAAAGTTTCAGGCCTTTTATCGAACCGGGTGGCTTATGCCGAAGCCATTAAATTTTATATTGACCTAACGCCTGGAGAAGCCGTAATTAAAAAAGAATTATTGCCTGCTGCATTTTATACCGGCAAAAGAATGAGCAAAACCGGAAAGCCCACAAAAAAACAAAATAGGGACAGGGATTCTTTCTTCAATAAACATTAACCCATGCAAATAGACATTATCACCGTTGTACCCGGTTTACTGGAAGGGCCCTTCTCCCATTCCATACTAAAAAGGGCTGCCGAAAAAAATTTATTACAGGTGAATATCATTAACCTGCGTACTTATACAACCTATGCCCGTGCACAGGTAGATGATTACCCGTTTGGCGGCGGCGCCGGAATGGTGCTTATGGCCGAACCCTTAGTAAATGCCATTGAGGCTTTACAAAAAAATACGATGTATGACGATATTATTTTTTTAACACCGGATGGGGAAACATTTAACCAGCAAATGGCCAATAGCTTATCTCTTAAAAAAAACCTAATGCTCATTTGCGGGCATTATAAAGGGATTGACCATAGGGTAAGGGAGCATTTTATCACTAAAGAAATTTCAATTGGCGACTATGTTTTAAGCGGTGGAGAGTTAGCAGCAGCCGTGCTTACCGATGCTATCGGGAGATTAATACCCGGTGTGTTAAATGATGAAAGCTCGGCATTGAGTGATTCGTTCCAGGATAATTTACTGGCGCCGCCGGTTTACACCCGCCCCGAAGTATTCAGGGAGTGGAAGGTACCCGAAGTATTGCTAAGCGGCAATCATAAATTAATTGAAGATTGGAGGCATAACCAATCTATGGAACGTACGCAAAAACTAAGGCCCGATCTATTGGATAAACCTTAAAACGCTTAGGGCTTTTGAAACAGGCTGTACGGCACAGCTACATTGGTTTCAATTTTATCAAATATTATGGTGCCATTGGAGGTTTGTATGGAATAGGGAAACCAAAAACCATCTGCTGTTTTTCTAAAATCCGAATAGGTAGATTCCGCATACAGGGATTGGCCGTTGAACCATACTTTCTTCATGGTTTTAACCAGCCTGCCCGATTTCATATCAATGAAATAGTAATTAATATCCCCGGCCTTATCGGTTACCTTTAGCTTATGCACCGGCTCGCCATTCACCAGGTCTGACCCATCTACTTCTACTCTTATATCTTTATTTTTTTTGTAATTCACAAAAGTACCGCCGTGCAGGTTAAAATTAGTTTGCAGGCTCCTGTACTGACCTTCTTCCATTTTTTCAGGTTCTTTCATTTGTTGAACCGGCATATAAATCCAGCCCTCGGTGGTATCTGCCAATTGATAATTTTCCGTACCCATAATTTCCATATCAAAGCGATATCCCTTATCATGTACGCAGGTAATGGTAAGTGGAATTTCATACCCCTGGGCTTCCAGTTTACCGGTCATTTTAACCGATTGAAGAGAATCCAGTTTTTCCTTTCCACCCAATACATTTATGTAATTATTTAAAACATCATCCAGGTTTTGAGCGCTTACCGAAAACGTAACAGAGCATAAGAGTGCCGCAGTAAATAATTTAATCATTTTCATTATTCATCATTTTAACGGTATGAAAGATAATTAAAATTATCTATCTTATAAAGTTTAATGGTTATTTTGTAATCCTATAAATTTAAAAATATGCTCAGTGGTAAAATAACAGGAAATATTGTTAACATTCTTAATAAAACCATTCAATTCGGTGAAGTGGATTTTGCTCATGGAATCATTCAGCAGGTAACCGTTTGCGGGCCCGAAAAAGAAAACGAACCCTATATTTTGCCCGGCTTTATTGACAGCCATGTACATGTGGAGAGCAGTATGCTGGTACCCTCGGAGTTTGCAAAACTGGCTGTAGTGCATGGCACCACCGGCACCATTAGCGATCCGCATGAAATTGCCAATGTATGTGGAATGGAAGGTGTAAAATATATGATTGAAAATGGCAACACGGTTCCCTTTAAATTTCATTTTGGCGCACCCAGTTGCGTGCCGGCTACCGCTTTTGAAACCGCCGGGGCAAAACTGGATGCTGACGATGTAAATACACTGTTAACGATGCCGGAAATTAATTACCTCAGCGAAATGATGAATTTTCCGGGGGTATTATTTGGCGATGAAGAAGTGATGAAGAAAATTGAACTGGCTAAACAAAAAAACAAACCGGTAGATGGTCATGCGCCGGGATTAAGAGGGGAACAAGCCAAAAAATATATTGATGCCGGCATCAGCACCGACCATGAATGCTTTACCGCAGATGAAGCGCTGGATAAGCTTAAGTATGGCATGAAAATTTTGATAAGAGAAGGCAGTGCAGCAAAAAATTTTGAAGCGCTTATTCCATTACTGCACGACCATTATGAAAATATGATGTTTTGCAGTGACGACAAACACCCGGACAGCCTGGAGCTGGGCCATATTAACCAATTATGCGCCCGTGCCGTTGCAAAAGGTATTGATGTTTTTAAAGTATTACGGGCTGCATGCATCAACCCTGTATTACACTACAACATGCGTTGCGGATTATTACGCAAGCAGGATGCCGCCGATTTTATAGTTGTGCAAAATCTCACGGATTTTAAAGTAATTCAAACCTATATTAATGGTGCTTTAGTTGCCAAAAATGGACAGTCGCTCATCTCAACTTCAAGGGCTGCGGTGATTAACCAATTTCATTGCAGCCCTGTTACTTCAGCAGATCTTGTTTTAAATGCAAATGGCCGAAATGAAATGGCCGTAATTGAAGCATTGGATGGTCAATTGATTACCAATAAGCTAATGGTAAAGCCGCTCATAAAAGAAGGAAAAATTATAAGCGATACCAACCAGGATCTATTAAAAATTGCAGTGATAAACCGGTATAAAAAAGCGCCGCCTGCGGTTGCGCTTATACATAATACGGGATTAAAAAAAGGTGCGCTGGCTTCTACCGTGGCTCACGACAGCCATAATATTGTAGCCATAGGCGTTGACGACGAAAGTATGTGTAATGCCATTAACCTGGTAATACAACACAAAGGCGGAATAAGTGCCGTAAGTAACGAGGCGAGTCATATATTGCCTTTGCCGGTTGCCGGCCTTATGAGCAATGAAGATGGTTACAGGATTTCTGCCGAATACAGCGCCATTGATCAATTTACTAAAGAGGTTTTAGGGAGCACCCTTACCGCACCTTTTATGACGCTTTCATTTATGGCGTTGCTGGTAATCCCTCATTTAAAATTAAGCGACAAAGGATTATTTGATGGGGATAAATTTGCGTTTGTTCCTTAATTTAATGGGGTTAAAAAAAACCGCACTGTTAAAGTGCGGCCTTTTTTAATTATTCAAGCAGTATTAAAATTTAAACCCTTCCAGCGTTGTACCGCCGCTACGGTAGTAAATAACCCTACCCAGTTCATCCATTTTATAATCCGGGTCTTTTTTATCGCCCAATAACATATCGGCTATGCGTTTCCCATTTTCTTTACTCACAATGGTAATGCCTGCATCTTTGCCCTGGTTGCTTCCAAAAGCCGTAAGCATGGCTACAAAACTATTGGCCTGCGCTGTAGCATTAAACCTGCGGGCAATACTTTTAAAACCTGCTATACCCGATGAAAAGCCTGCAGTAGCCATATTGTTGCTCGCTTTAATTTGGTTATCAAGGGCGGGATCGGTGCTGCCGTAATACCCTTTGGCATAACTCAGTTGGGCGCTTTGTGCAGCGCCGGCAGCGCCAATCATCATGCTGGTGGCGCCACCCAGGCCCGACAATAATTTGCCGCCCATCGTTCTGCCCGGCGCTTCCACATAAGTATGATAAACCAGTTTGCCATCGGGCTCATACAGGCTTGCATTTTGATCGCTGGAAATAAAAATATTATTGCCATACATTCCCATGGTATTGGGCTCTTCATCCCGGTTAAAATTTAATCCTTGCAACCATTCGCTCATATCTCCGGTTTTAAAATCCACTTTATACACTTTCCCATTTCCGTAAACATAGCTGGTATTCTCGTCAACATTATAACCCAGGCAGTTTTTAACTTTAAATCCTTTTTTCCAGGTTTTATCACCGGTTTCCAAATCGAGGATATTTATTTGCTCTGTAGTGCGGAAGTATAGGCCCTGGGGAACTAATTGAAGATCGGTTACATCACCTTTAATACTAATCGGTTTTTTAGTGATGGATTTTCCGGCATCCAGGTCCACAATGCTGATGAAATTATCTCCTTTATCCAATTCCGTTCCCATAATTAATTTATTCCCGGCAAGTTTATAGGCTAATACATCACCTTTTAAATCCACATCTTCACCGTCCCACTTTGTATTTCCGGTTGCCGGATCTACTAAAATTAATGTAGCCCTGTTTTTACCTGCAGCGTTGCTTTTTTTAATTTTTCCGATCAACCCGCCGCCGCCTGAATTTGCCTTGGCAATATCTTCCTGCCTTTTTTCGGCTGTGGCAATAATCATTCCACGGCTATCATGCAAAATATAAGCTATGGGAGAAGGAAGTTTAAAACGAGTCCAGGTTTCTTTTCCTGTGGCTGCATCAAATTGGGTGATATAATCCTGGTTCCAAAAATAAAATTTGGACTTATCAGCACCCTGGAAAAAATCTGCTGATGTCATGGTTTGCATTTCAGATGCACCGCTTCCGCCAAATGCTTTTCCAAAGCCGCCAAAGCCTGATTTTTTAACAGGTTTTGCTACAGGCAAATCGCTTTTCATATCGATAGAATATAAAATTTCTCCGGTAGATTTATTGAGGTAATAAATATTTTTATCTGTAGCTATTAAAATTCCGCCGTTTACTTCTTTTGCTTTCGATACCAGTTGTTCTGATTTTTTTTCAAACAGTTTTTCCTGCTCCCAAACTTTAGCTCCTGTGGCCAGGTCGGCAAGCGCCAATATTAATTTACCATTTTTATTGCCCCCGTAAAACAGCAATTGATTGCTTTGCGGCAGGTAAAGCCTTTTTAATACATTATGAAAACCCAAATCTTCGGTATTGAGAATGGTTTTACCACTCACCACATCCACTACTTTATTATTGCTCTTTACTAATTTTGCTTTTACAAGGACAATATAGGGCGTTCCATCCAGTACATCCAGGTTGTCTTCCTTAATATTTTCAATATCATCGGCCTTCCATACTTCTTCTCCATTGGGCGATAGGCCATACAAAGCATCTTTGGTGGCCACCAATACCGTACCGGCATCGGAAATGCGGTACCAGTTAATTTTTGAAGGAAAATCTTTTGTCCAATCGGCATTTTTTTGGGCAAAAAGGTTAATGCCTGTTACAAGGCTAATAAAAAGAAAAAATAATTTTTTCATGACGGGTGTTTTAAATATTGCACTGATTTAATATTTGAAAAGAAATCCAGGTAAAAAACGTTAAGGAAATTAATTCAGTACAAAGTATATCAATTCAGCATTTTTCAAAAAGATTTCTCTGCTCTTTTTCTTTAAAAACCTCAAAATGGGCCATTCGGCCCATTGGTTGGCCAGGGATAAGCCGGGCAATAAAAAGACATAAAAGTCTTATTTAAAATTAAATGTACCTTTGCGCCAAAATTAACCTGCCTATTCCTTCAATTATGAGCCAAAAAATGAGAACCCTTACCGAGCCATTTAAGATCAAAATGGTTGAGCCTTTGCGTATTACGTCTGAAGCCTACAGGCAGGCGGCATTGGAAAAAGCAGGTTACAACCCTTTTTTGCTTCGGTCCAATGATGTGTTTATAGATTTATTAACCGATAGCGGAACCGGCGCCATGAGCGACCGCCAATGGGCCGGTATCATGATGGGAGATGAAAGCTATGCCGGGGCAAGAAGCTGGGAGCATTTAGAGGCCGTTGTTCAAAATTTAACCGGGATGCAATATGTGTTACCCACACACCAGGGCCGGGCGGCGGAAAGAATTTTATATAGCATCCTTGGAGGAAAAGGTAAGGTATTTATTTCCAACACTCATTTTGACACCACAAGGGCCAATATTGAATATGTGGGCTCCGAGGCTATTGACATTGTATGTAAAGAAGCCTGCGATGTAGAATCTTATGCGGACTTTAAAGGGAATATTGACTTGGAAAAATTAGAATCCCTGGTTACCCAATATGGAAAAGACAGCATAGCTGCCGTAATTATGACGGTAACCAATAATTCGTCTGGCGGGCAGCCGGTAAGTATGCAAAATATGAAAGCTGTAAGAAAAATTTGTGACCAGCATGGTTTACTGATGGTTATTGATGGCTGCCGTATTGCCGAAAACAGTTATTTTGTAAACCAACGGGAAGAAGGCTTTGCCCATAAATCCTACCAGGAAATTGCCCGGGAAATGTTGAACCTTGGCGATGCATTTATAATGAGTGCAAAAAAAGATGGCATGGTAAACATTGGAGGCTTGCTTACACTAAAGGATGAGTCTTTATCGGTAAAATGCAAAAACCTGCTCATCATCTCCGAAGGATTTACCACATATGGCGGGCTTTCCGGTAGGGATATGGAAGCCCTTGCTATTGGGCTGGATGAAGTGTTTGATAAAGACTATTTACACTACCGCATTCGCAGCACAGCCTATTTAGGTGAAAAATTAAAAGAAAAAGGTATTCCGGTAGTGTGGCCAATTGGCGGCCATGCCGTGTATATTGATGCCAAAAAATTATATGCAAATGTTCCGGTAGATGAATATCCCGGCCAGGCTTTAGTGATTGATTTATACCTTAAAGGCGGTATTCGTTGTGTGGAAGTAGGCAGTGTAATGTTTGGAAAATACAATGATCAGGGAAAGCTGGTACCGGCAGTAAATGAACTGGTTCGCATGGCCATACCCAGGCGGGTATATACCCAAAGCCATATTGATTATGTGCTGGATATTTTTGACGATATCCTGGAGTTAAAAAACCGCAAAAAAGGATTTAAAATAACTTACGAACCACCTTTTTTAAGGCATTTCACCGCACATTTTCAACCGGTTAATTAAATGTAGCAATACTTTCATTAAAATTCGCTGAGCCGGTTTCCCCCCGGCTTTTTGTAACTTCGGCCAGGAGGGTTTTCAAATAATTTTGAAGCATTGGGAACCCACCATATAATCATTGCACTTCATGCAAATCAAACCATGCAGTCAATATACAAATGCTTGACCTGTACACTAACAACAATCCTGTAGTTTCGGTAATTATGGCCACATTTAACCGGGCGACATTGCTCCATCGCAGTATTTCGTCATTTATTAATCAAACTTTTAAAAATGCAGAGTTGATTGTAGTAGATGATGGCAGTACTGATAATAGTTTTGAAATCGTAAATCAATACCTGAAGCTCCATGATAACATCCGTTATATGAAACATCGCAACCGAAAACTTTCTCTTTCTAAAAATGTGGGCATCATGGCATCGGCGGGCAGGTATATTGCTTTTTTAGACAGTGATGACGAATACCGGCCGGGCTATTTGGAAAAAAGGGTACACTTTATGGATGAAAATCCAAACCTGGACTTAGTACAGGGCGGAGCCGAAATTATTGGCAACCCTTATGTAAAAGACAAAAACGACCTCAGTAAAAAAATTCATTTGTCGAATTGCACCATTGGCCCAACCATCTTTGGCAAAAAAGAAGTTTTTATTGCTTTAGATGGATTCGACAAAACTATTTTTTACAGCGAAGACAGTGAATTTTGGGAACGAGCCGAAAAAAAATATTCGGTAAAAAAAATTGATTTGCCGGGCTATGTGTATTACCGGGATTCGGAAGACAGCATTTGCAATACCATTTAAAATAATTTAGCCTTACGGCAATAAAACTAAATATCATGAACCATAAAATGAAACCCGAAAGCCTGATGATGTCTTACGGTTACAAACCGGAGCTTTCTGAAGGCGCTGTAAAATGCCCGATCTTTCAAACTTCTACCTTTGTATTTAAAAACGCCGAAGCAGGTAAAGCTTTTTTTGAAGTGGCCTATGGCCGAAGACAAAAAAAAGAAGGCGAAGAAACCGGGCTTATTTACAGCGGCATCAATAACCCCGACCTGGAGATACTCGAAAACCGGCTCACCCTATGGGATGAAGCTGAAGATTGTGCGGTTTTTGAAAGTGGCATGAGTGCCATTACTACGGTACTTTTAGAGTTTTTAAAGCCCGGGGATTTATTGCTCATCAGCAGCCCGCTTTATGGCGGAAGCGATCATTTCATTAAAAAAATTCTCACTCAATTTGGAATTATAGTTGCCGAATTTAAAGTGGGGCAAACCAAAAAAGAAATTATTGATATTGTAAAGAATACCGGCCTTGCCCATAAACTTTCGCTCATTTATATTGAAACACCGGCAAACCCTACCAATGATTTAATTGACATTGAAGTAAGCAAAGAAATTGCCAGGCTTTTTTCTACAACCGAAAAAGATATTTACCTGGCCGTTGACAATACTTACCTTGGGCCCATTTGGCAACACCCTATTAAGCATGGAGCCGATTTGGTTTTATACTCTGCCACAAAATATATTGGCGGCCATAGTGATGTAATTGCCGGCGCCTGCCTGGGTAGCAAAGCATTAATTTCAAGAGTTAAA
>JAFDZZ010000058.1:0-479 GCA_018266715.1 Bacteroidota bacterium | reverse complement strand
GCATCCTGCGGTTGAAAAAGTATATTTCCTGGGAAACCTTACTGAGAAAAATGGCGAACAATACGCTATTTGGAAAAAACAATGCCTCAGCAGCGGAGGAATGATTTCTTTTGATATAAAAGGAGGCGAAAAAGAAGCCTTTGCATTTTTAAATGCGCTCAAACTCATTAAACTTGCCGTAAGCCTGGGAAGCACCGAAAGCCTGGCCGAACACCCGGCAACCATGACGCATGTTGATGTGGATACCGATTTAAAAGAAAAGCTTTCCATTACCGAAAAAATGATTCGCCTTTCAATTGGTGTGGAGCATTATGAAGATATTATTAACGATATTAAACAAGCATTGGAAAAAAAATAATTCAGAAGAATAAAAATAAATAATCGCAAATACTCAAATTGCTCAATTGAACCTTATGGATGACCTGAATCTTATTGAAGAATTTAAATCGTCGCCGGAACTGGTAGAAAAACTTTATGCC
>JAFDZZ010000057.1 GCA_018266715.1 Bacteroidota bacterium | reverse complement strand
CGGGCTCATAACCCGAAGGTCACAAGTTCGATCCTTGTCTTCGCAACATAAAAAAGCCCGGCTTAAACCGGGTTTTTTCTATTTTTACCTGTTCACTTCCATTACACAAACTATTTCCTGTTTTGAGCCGATATTTTACTGGCCCCGCTATCCTTTAGCTCGGTATCAGGTGGGTTGCCCTTATAATAAATCCTGCTGGCGCCTGAAGCATTGGCCTGTATGGTATTGGTGACTTTTACCGCAACATCCGATGCGCCCGATGCATCAATCCGGGCCTTTTGGGCTACCAAATCAAAAGAAGTAAAATCACTTGCACCGCTACATTCCAGGAATAATTCATTGGTGCTACCCGAAATTATTGCCTTGCTAGCACCCGAAATATCTATATGCAACTCCTGCACATCTATGTTTGCCGCCAGTTTACAGGCCCCCGAAATATCCACCGACAACTCATTGCCCTTAATACTTCCTACATTCATTACCGATGATGCCCCTGAAATTTCCAGGTTATTGAGTTCTTTAAAAGATACATAAACCTTTGGGTTTATATTATTTCTCCAAATCTTATTTCCACCCTCTATATAAATATGCAACACATTGTTTTTCACAACAGTTTTAATCATTTCCTTAAATTTTTCTTCACTGGCACTTATTGCCAGGTTTTCTTCAGTCGACTGGCTGAGATACACTTTTAAAGGGCCGGAAATTTTTATTTTGGAAAACCGTCCAGTTATTGGCCTCATTGAGGCATTGGCATCAAGCACAAACTCCTTTTGCCCAAAGACTAATCCATTTATGAAAAGCAATACTAGTAACCCATATAATTTTTTCATTTCCTTTTTTCTTTTGGTTAACTTTTTTCCACCTTACCACCACTGCTGGTTTCGGCATTTATTTGAATGGCGTTTCCGCTGTATTCCACCTTACCCCCACTGCTGGCTTTGCCATCCAACGATTTTACCACAGCAACAGAAATTTTCCCACCACTACTGGCTTTGGCTTTGCAATCGGTTACGGATAAATCAGATCCGTCAATTTTTGCACCGCTGGAGGCGCTTAAATCGGCATTACCCGACTGGCCATTGATATCGAGTTTGGCGCCACTACTCACATCAATATTTAAAGTACCCACTTTTAGCTTTCCAACCATTTTTGCACCGCTGGATAAATCAATATCCAGGCTTTCTTCATTAAAAACATTCACCATGGATATGCTGGCGCCGCTGCTTCCCCTTAGCTTTTTAAGTGAGGCTACCGATACATAAGCTTTTACCCGGTTATTTTTTGCAAAAAGGCCATCCAGGTTTTTATAATCAAAATAAATCTTCAGTTCGCCATTTTCCACTTTGGTGACCAGATGTTTAAGATATTTTTCATCCGGTACACTTATGGCAAGCTTATTGGTATTGCTTTGTACCAAAATTAACTGGATGCCTGTAGCCACATGTACGGCATTAAAGCTTGCATTTAACGGAACTTCTTTTGCATTGGCATCTTGCAGAATAACCTCCTTTTGTGCATAACTGCTAAATGCCGATAATAGAAAAACAAATAATAATAATTTTTTCATGACTATACTTTTATATGATACGATACCGCCACATTAAAAGTTACAGCTTTTTCTAAATAAATTTTTATAATTTTGCCTTTTATTAATACTGAATAGCCGGGGTGCTTCTTTTGAGGCTGAGAATATACCCGTAAACCTGAACAGGATAATGCCTGCGAAGGGAGCAAGATGTACGATTAGCAGCCCACTACACGGTTTTTCAGCCAATTTTAGTTTATGTATAAATTAATTTTACCGCTGTTATGCGTTATCAGCAGTCCTTGTTTTGCTCAAACTACAAACCTTACCGACACTGCACTCCTTCAACCGGTTGAGATATCGGCAGTAAAAGCATTAGACAAAGCGCCTACTGCCAAAACCAATATGGCTAAAAAGGAAATTGCCCTGTGGAATACCGGCCGGGACCTACCCTTCCTTTTTAATCAAACCCCCTCTGTTACCATAAATTCCGATGCCGGCAATGGAATCGGGTACAGCAACATGCGCATTAGGGGTTCCGATGCTTCCAGGATAAATGTTACCCTCAATGGCATACCTTTTAACGATGCCGAAAGCCAGGGAACTTTTTTTGTAGATATGCCTGATATTGCTTCCTCCGCATCTCAAATACAAATTCAAAGGGGGGTGGGTACATCTGCAAATGGCACCGGCGCCTTTGGTGGAAGTATAAATATTAATACCAATGAGCCGGTACTTGAAAAAGGCTTAGAGCTCAATAATGCTGCAGGCTCATACCATAGCTTTAAAAATACCTTAATCCTTCACAGCGGACTTTTTAAAAAATACTTTACAGCTGATCTTCGCTTAAGCCATATTAAAAGCGATGGATATATAGAGAGGGCAAGCAGCAGGCTTCAATCCGCCTTTTTAAGCCTGGCTTATAACAGCCCTAAAAATTCTTTCCGCTTTAATTTTATTAGTGGGAAAGAAAAAACCTACCAGGCATGGAATGGTATAGAAGAATCCCTGTTAAAAACCAACAGGCGGTACAATAGTTCGGGCACTGAACTGCAACCCGATCCTTACCAAAATGAAACCGATAATTACCTGCAACAGCACTTTCAATTGTTTTTTAACCATAGGTTCTCGGCCTTTTGGAAAGCCAATATCACCGGGTTTTTAATACATGGCAAGGGCTATTACGAACAATATAAAGCCGATAAAAAATTTTCGGCCTACGGGTTACCCGATTACATTAACGGCGCCGATACCCTGTACACAACAGATTTAGTGCGCCAACTCTGGCTTCATAATTATTATTTTGGCAATATTTTTTCACTGCACTATGAAAAAATGGGAAGGCAGGTTATTATTGGCGGCGGCTGGAACCAATATTATGGCCGGCATTTTGGAAAAATTACCTGGACAAAACTCCCGGTAACAATTCCACAAAATTTTAAATGGTATAATAACAAAGCCGGAAAAAATGAAATTTCTTCTTTTATAAAATGGACAGAACCCATCACAACCCACTGGCAAATATTTACCGATGTGCAAATGAGAAAAGTGGACTATCAAATTGAAGGTTTTAGAGATAACCCATTAATCAACCAAATCCATCATTACGTTTTTATAAACCCTAAAGCCGGCATAACGTATAGTAAGGGGAAATCAAAAACTTATTTTTCCTATGCGCATGGGTCTAAGGAGCCCAACCGGGATGATTTTGAAGCCGGCGTAAATGAAACGCCAAAGCCCGAATATCTTCACGACTTTGAATTAGGCACGGAATACAAAAATCAAAACATCAACCTGGGCGTTAATGCCTACCTGATGCTTTACAACAACCAACTGGTACTTACCGGCAAAATAAATGATGTAGGTGCATATACCCGCACCAATATTCGGCACAGCTACCGCAGCGGCCTGGAAATAACGGCCTCCGCAAAGCTATTAAATTGGGTTACCGTACACGGTAACATAAGCTTTAGTCGTAATAAAATAAAAAATTTTACGGAATATATTGACGACTATGATACGAACATCCAGGAAAAGAAATTTTACAGGCAAACTGATATTTCGTTTTCACCCAATATCATCAGCAGCGCTACAATAGAGTGTGAACCGGCAAAAAATTGGCTCATAGCCTTAACCGGAAAATTTATGAGCCGCCAATATTTAGACAACACTTCAAATAAAAACCGGAGCTTAAACCCTTATTATACACAAGACGTTAACCTGTCTTATCAGGTAACAAAAAAGCCCTTTAAAGAGCTTACGGTTTTTGTGCAGTTGTATAACCTCTTTTCAAAACTTTATGAGGCCAACGGCTACAGCTATAGTTATATTTATAACAGCACACTAAATACCAGTAATTATTATTTTCCCATGGCGCCCATTAACTTTATGACTGGGATAAATATAAAATTATAATCGTTCATAAACCCTTGTAGCGTTATAAGAAGACGAGTACAAATGATTTCACCGGTTTTAAACCCTGCACCCTAACTTGCAGCCTGGAAACCGGTAGGTATTTTTTAATTTTAAGAATCATAAGTAGTTTTACAATGCAAGCAACATCCACACATTTGAACAGCAGCATTGAAAAACTTTGGGAAACAAGGCCGTTTATTATCAGCGGGCCCTGCAGCGCCGAAACGCCGGAGCAAATTTTGGAAACTGCAAAACTACTGGCTTCCTCCGGGCAGGTAGATCTTTTCAGGGCAGGTATTTGGAAGCCAAGAACAAAACCGGGCATGTTTGAAGGAATTGGGAGCGAGGCATTGGGCTGGCTTTTGGAAGCAAAAAAATACACCGGCCTGCCGGTATGTGTAGAAGTGGCTACCGCCAAACATGTGGAAGATGCCTTGAAATTTGATACCGATCTTTTATGGATTGGCGCCAGAACAACCGTAAGCCCATTTAGTGTTCAGGCTGTAGCCGAAGCGTTAAAAGGCGTTAATGTGCCGGTTTTAATTAAAAATCCGGTTAATCCTGATATTGAATTATGGAGCGGCGCTATTGAAAGGCTGCAACAAATTGGCCTTTCAAAAATTGGAATGATACACCGGGGGTTTTCCAATTATGGCGATGCCGTTTATCGCAACACTCCAATGTGGCATATCCCCATAGAAATGAAACTCAGGTTCCCCAATATGCTTATGCTTTGCGACCCCTCTCATATTTGTGGTAACCGCATCATGCTTAAGGAAATTGCCCAAAAAAGTATCAATTTGGGTTTTAACGGCTTAATGATAGAGAGCCATATAAACCCCGATTTTGCATGGAGTGATGCCAAACAGCAAATTACCCCAACGGAAGTTGCCCAATTGATAACACAACTCATTTGGCGGTCCGAAACCAGTAACGAAGCAGAGTATTTAATTGCCTTATCAAAATTCAGGCAACAAATAAACCAAATTGACGATGAACTGCTTTCTCTTTTAAGCCAAAGAATGAAAATAGCTGAAAAAATAGGTGAACATAAACGAAGTGAAAATATTATTATTCTCCAGGCCAACCGATGGACCGAAATTGCTGAACGGGTTGAAAAATATGGCGCTTCGCTTGGGCTCAGTGCCGAATTTATTGCCCGCTATCTTGATGCCTTGCACCTGGAAAGCATCAATCATCAAAATAAAATAATGAACGGCACTAAAGAATAAGGTATGAAACGGGTTTCCCAAATTTTTCAGAATGGTAAGACAGACTATGAATTTAATGCCACATTTGAAGACTTAAACAAAAATGCTAATGGGCAAAAAATTATTGTAATAACAGACGAAAATATTTTCAGGCTGCAGCAGCAGCGGCTAAAAGATTTTACCTGCCTGGTTATTCCACCCGGCGAAAACCATAAAACCCAATCTACCGTTACCAGCATATTGCAGGGACTCCTTAAAGCAGAAGCCGATAAAAGTACCGTATTGGTAGGCCTTGGTGGCGGTGTTGTTACCGATATGGCCGGCTTTGCCGCTTCCATTTATAAAAGAGGCATACCTCTTATTTTGGCGCCTACCAGCCTGCTAGCCATGGTAGATGCCGCAATTGGCGGCAAAAATGGAATCAACCTGGGTAAATTTAAAAATATGGCCGGCACTATATATCCACCGGCAAAAATTATTTTCGATTATAGTTTTTTAAAAACACTGCCTAAAGAAGAATGGGTAAACGGCTTTGCAGAAATCATCAAACACGCCTGCATACAAAGCACATCATTATTTGAATTTTTAGAACAGCATTGCCTTGAAGACTTTATTGCCGATGCAAATAGGACCGCAGCTTTAATAGAGCAAAATGTTCAAATTAAAACCCAAATTGTGCTCGAAGATGAACGGGAAGAGCATAAAAGAAAATTACTCAATTTTGGGCATAGCATAGGCCACGCCATAGAAAGCAGCCTTCATATTCCCCACGGCCATGCCATTAGTATTGGCATGGTATGGGCTGCCCGGTTTTCCGAAGAAATCAATATGTTTTATAGCGCCGAAAGAGAACGATTGGTAAAACTGCTCATAAAATACGGCCTACCCGTTAATGCCGGCTTTAATAAGGCCGAAATTTGGGAAAAGCTTATTATGGACAAAAAAAGACAGCAGGATAATATTGATTTTATTTTGCTGGACAAAATTGGCGAAGGAAGGGTGCAAAAAATTCCCCTGGTTCAATTAAAAGACATGCTGGAAACTTTTTAAGCCATCCTCCTTACCTTCACCCCTACCCGATTCTAACCTTTTTGTAATCCGTATACCAAAAAATTATCCAAATGGATAAGGAAAAGAGAAAGTACAAGGGCATATTTTTGTCATCATCTTAAAACTTAATTCATGAAAATACTTATTATTTCACTCAGTCTTTTTACATGGATATTATTTACAGCATGTAAAAATAATTCTACCGATAAAACCCCTGCGCCGGAAACACCTGAAGTTAAAACAGAAAATACGCCGGCTACTACGCCCACTACAGCACCGGCTGCACCAACTGCAACCAATGGTCCGGCCACTACCGCAACAACAGTAAGTGAAGACCCGGAAAAAATAGTGCAAAAAATATTTGACGCAGCAAAATCGGGTGACTTTTCAAAGTTAAAGGACCTATGCGACCCCACCGGGTATGGCGATGGCGATACGAAGGATATTTGCGCTATGGCATCAAAACCCAAAAAAGACCAGGATGAATTTGTACAGTATTTTAAAAATGGCAGTATTGTTGGAGAAGCCATCATTGAAGGCGACAATGCAACCGTAAATATTAAATTTGGCCCCGATGGCACAAAATCAGAAAAAATTATACTCAAAAAAATAATGGGCAATTGGTATTTATCCGATTTTTGATAGATGAAAGATAATGCCAAAAAACTATCGGCGAGTTTAAGTAAAGAAATTATTTCAATTTTAAAAGACAGGTTTACCCAAAATATGCACAGGCATAAAAACCTTGCATGGGAACTGGTACAAAAAAAGCTGGAAAGCAACCCTGCAAAGCTTTGGTCGCTCAATGAAATGGAAAAAAGCGGTGGGGAACCCGATGTGGTGGATTGGGATAAAAAATCAGGTGAATTTATTTTTATGGATTGTTCGGCTGAGTCTCCAAAAGGCCGGCGAAGTTATTGTTATGACAGGCAGGCCCTGGATGCCCGTAAAGAACACAAGCCCAAAAACAGTGCAATGGATTTTGCTGCAGAGATGGGCATTGAACTCATTAATGAAGAGCAATACCGTAAACTGCAATCATTAGAACCCCTTGATGAAAAAACGTCCAGTTGGATAAAAACACCCGAAAACATCAGGAAACTTGGCGGCGCTTTATTTTGCGACAGGCGTTTTGGTACCGTTTTTATGTATCATAATGGAGCCGAATCCTATTACGCAGCAAGGGGATTTAGAGGCTATTTAAAGGTTTAGTAAAAAGTAAATTACGTTAACCCAATTTCATAATGCCTTTCGGGTATTTCCACATCGTCAAATCCTTTCTTTAGTAATTTGGCTTTAAAATCCTGTTGCACATCATACTCACCATGCACTAAAAAAAGTTTTTTTACCTGCTTCACATCCTGGCAGGCAATAAACTGGCATAAGTCGTCATAGTCGCCGTGTGCACTCATGCTTTTAATTTCGCCAATTTCAGCATTTACCTGGTGCTCCTGTCCAAATATCCCTACTTCTGAAGGGTGCTTTTTTAATCGTCCGCCCAGCGAATGGGGTTCACAATAACCGGTAAGCAAAATGCTGTTTCGGCTGTTTTCAATGGTATTGCTAATATGGTGTTTAATGCGCCCGGCTTCGGCCATACCACTTGCCGAAATAATTACGCAAGGGCCTTTATAAAAGTTTAACAACTTACTCTCCTCTACCGATTTGGTAAATTTCAGCCGTTTAAAAGAAAATGGATCACTATCAGATTCCAGGATTCTTTGAATTCGTTTATTAAAATATTTAGGATAATGCTTAACAATATTGGTGGCTTTGGAACTTAATGGGCTATCCACAAAATAATCAAGGTCCGGAAGCCGGTCTTCCAACTCCAGCTGGTTAAGCCATAATAAAATTTCCTGGGTTCTGCCCACGCTAAATGCCGGGATAATCAATTTTCCTTTTTTCTCCAAACAGGTATGTTGAATCCATTTAAGCATTACATCCGGCGTTGGCTGGTGCTCATCATGAAGGCTATTACCATAAGTGCTTTCCAAAACCAGGTAATCGCATTGCGGAAAAACTTCCGGCGATTTTAATATGGCATCCCGGTATCGTCCTACATCGCCGCTAAAAGTAATCCGTATGGTTTTACCATTCTCCGTAATTTTTAAATGCACCGCTGCACTACCAATTAAATGCCCGGCATCGGTATAGCAAAATTCTATATCCTCATCTATTTTAAACCAGTTATTATAAGGCACGGTTTCAAAATGATCCATGGTTTTGAGGGCATCTTCGGTAGTATATAAAGGTTGCAAATAAGGCAACCCTTTTAGCGCCCTCTCCTTATTCACATATTTAATATCCATTTCCTGGATGCCGGCGCTATCTTCAAGCAATGCCGCCGCAAGGTCACGAGTGGCATCGGTGGAGTAAATTTTACCCTTAAAGCCATCCTTTACCAGCTTGGGCAGCAAACCACTATGATCTACATGTGCATGAGAAAGTATCACATAATTCACTTCATCGGCATTAAAGCCAAAATCAATATTCAGGCTGGCAGTTTGAGTTCCCATTCCCTGGAACATGCCACAGTCGAGTAATAATTTTTTTCCGTTTGATAAGGTAATGAGGTGTTTTGAGCCGGTTACGGTACGGGCTGCGCCGTGAAAAGCAATCTTCATTTTCTTCTGTTTTTAAGTTTTAAAGGTAATCAGCATAAACTAAAAATGCTGAATTTTTTCTTGTTGAAAACATTAAAAAAATTATAAATCCAGAGATGAAAAGCTAACTAAAATAAAAAAGGCCGCTAAAAAAAGCAGTCTAAAGTACCGGGAGTCCCGAACTTCGGGAAACTGCCGTCCGCCAGCGGCGGATATGAATCCTATACTTAATGAGGAAGTGAATTTATAAACGCTCTGCCCACACCGGATTTCAACCATTTCTCATACTTCATCGCTTAATGCTTTGATGCAAATTCTTTGGTATAAATTAATTTCCATGGCCTATAACCGGCAGTCCAATCTTTGCCGGCATAATTATGAGAATACATTCGCTCAGCTAAATTTGATGTAAAGCCTGTGTAATGCTTCTTCTTTTCTTCATTATATAGAACATAAACACAAAACATAAAAAAAGCCCCAATTGCGGGGCAGTGTACCGGGGAGTCCCGAACTTCGGGAAACTGCCGTCCGCCAGCGGCGGATATGAATCCTGTACTTAATGCGGAAGTGATTTTATAAACTCCCTGCCCACACCGGATTTCAACCATTTCTCATACTTTATCGCTTCCTGTTTTGAGCCAAACTCTTTGGTATAAATTAATTTCCATGGCCTATAACCAGCCGTCCAATCATTGCCGGCATAATTATGAGAATACATTCGCTCTGCTAAATTTGTAGTATAGCCTGTGTAATGTTTCTTCTTTTCTCGGTTATATAAAACATAAACACAAAACATAAAAAAAGCCCCAAATGTGGGGTAGTGTACCGGGGAGTCCCGAATTTCGGGAAACTGCCGTCCGCCAGCGGCGGATATGAATCCTATACTTAATGCGGAAGTGATTTTATAAACTCCCTGCCCACACCGGATTTCACCCACTTCTCATGCTTCATCGCTTTCTGCTTTGATGCAAACTCCCTAGTATAAATTAATTTCCATGGCCTATAACCGGCGGTCCAGTCTTTGCCGGCATAATTATGAGAATACATTCGCTCTGCTAAATTTGATGTATAGCCTGTGTAATGCTTCTTCTTTTCTCGGTTATATAACACATAAACTCAAAATGACTAGTCCTAAAAAAGGTTGAC
>JAFDZZ010000056.1 GCA_018266715.1 Bacteroidota bacterium | reverse complement strand
GCCCATGATGCCCACTTCTTCAAGCGCTTTTATGCCCCTGTCGCTTAAGGCAAGATTGATAGAACGGCCTGCACTCATCGCTTCTTTCCTCATATCGGCACGGCGTTCATAAACAGATACGGTATAGCCTCTTTTGGAAAGATAAATAGCGAGCAATGAACCCACTAATCCTGCCCCAATGATAGTGATTTCTTTTTTCATTTTTGTTGTTCGTTTCCAGAATTAAGTAAATAGTACTAAGTATATCGTTATTCAGGGAAGGTACAAATATCCTTTAAATTGTAGAGTAAGAGAATTTGAAACTGTTATTTTTTAAAACGCAAAAAATTTAGGCGGCTATATTATAATGAAATATCAAGATACTCTTTAAGCCTTTTGAGAATATATGCAGGGCTGATTTGATTTGTATTTTGATAATATTTGGTAATTATGTTTTTTTTTTTTTAGTATTGCTAAATATAAATTTATAGAAATGCGTTCTAAAACCTTTTTAGTGAATTTTGTTTTTATTATTGCCCTATTTTTTATAGGATGTAATAAAACCACTACTGAGTTACAAGCTGAGTCACAAGTGGACAAGCTCTTTAATTTGGCTAAAGACGATACGTTACTTTTTGCCTATATGAGTACAGTTAAAGCAACTACTCGTTTAATGAAAGAAAATATTATTGCTCATCCGTTTAAAGATACTTTAATTAGGAGGAAATATGGCAAAATGCCATTAAAAATACTAATGGATTCGCTTGGTTATACAGGATACGATAAAATGAGTGATTTAATGAGAATGAATATGCAATATTATTTCAAGCTCAGTGAAAAGTATCCAATTCTTGTCAACTTCTCAAAGGAAGAAAGCCGGGAATTTTTTAGGAAGATTGTTGCTTATTACAACGGACGTAAATCATTGTATCCTAAAGTGCCTTTAAACCAAAATTCAATTATGAGAGAATTATGAAAAAAATCCAGTTAATTTTTACTTTATTTTCTTGCTTTTTTAGCTTAAGTGTTTCAGCAAAAAAAATAAATGAAAAAGCGCCTTTTGACTTGTTTGAAAAGGGTATTTCAAGTTCAATAAAGATAGAAACGATTAGTTTAATACGGCCAATTCCTTGTTGTTTAGTTATTGCATTGAACCAGATGGATATTCTGGATGCAGCTTCAACAGGTTTATACTATGATTGTATTAATGCAGGTGGGTCGCCGGTAAGTTGTGGTCAAATGCAATCTGCTTTTTGGAATGCCGGAATGGCCTATATTGAGGCAGGTTTAAATGATTGTGAACAGGGTGATGGAAATATGGAATGTGGAGACTTTTAGTGTTAAGCTTTTAGGGATTTTCGTTTTGAAAGTAATTGTTTAATATATTTCCAAACTTCCACACATCTACATAGCTATTGTAGAGCGCAACAGGGGCTATACGGATCACATCGGGTTCACGCCAATCGGCTATTACAGAGTTTTTCTTAAGTTCATCAAATAATTTTTTGCCGTTTTTTGTAATCAGCAGGCTTACCTGGCAGCCGTGTTCGGTTTCTTTGCGTGGGGTAATTATTTTAAATGCTTCACCAGGTAATGAATGATTCACCTCATCCAATACAAACCATAAATAGTTATTGAGCGCTTTTGCTTTGGCAAATACATTTTCCCAGCCTGCTTTTTCAAAAACATCCAGCGCAGCCTTATGTGCCGCCATACTTAAAACCGGTGCATTGCTCAGTTGCCAGCCCTCGGCAGATGGAATAGGCAGGAAGCCTTGTTCCATAAGAAAACGGTTTTCTTTATCGTGCCCCCACCAGCCTGCAAAACGTGGAACTGAGGTATCGGAAGAATGCCGCTCATGAATAAACACGCCAGAAACGCCACCCGGGCCGCTGTTTAAATATTTATAACTGCACCAGCAGGCAAAATCCACTTGCCAATCATGTAACTGCAATGGAACATTGCCGGCAGCATGTGCCAAATCAAATCCTGCAAAGGCTCCGGCTTTATGTGCTGCTTTTGTAATGGCGGGCATATCAAATAACTGGCCGGTATAATAATTAACGCCACTAAATAAAACCAGGGCAACCGTAGATTTATTTTTTTCAATGGCCGATAAAATATCTTCGGTATGGATATGCTGTTCTCCTTCTCTCGGTGTAACTTCTATCACTGCGTCTTTATAATCATATCCATGAAATTTTACCTGGCTTTCCATGGCATACTGATCGGAGGGAAAGGCTTTTGCTTCGCATATAATTTTGTAGCGTTGCTTTGTAGGCCTGTAAAAACTCACCATCAATAAATGCAGGTTTACCGTGAGCTGGTTCATGGCAACCACTTCATGTGGCAAAGCGCCGGCAAGTTTACAAAGCGGGGCGGTAAACATTTCATGATAGGGCATCCAGGGGTTACGGGCATAAAAATGACCTTCCACAGCAAAATTGGCCCAGTCTTCCAGTTCATTTAATACATAATCCTGCGTTTGCCTGGGCTGCAGGCCAAGCGAGTTGCCGGTAAAATAAATGGCTTCTTTACCATGCATTAACGGAATGTAAAATTGATTCCTGAATTCTTGTAAAGGATCCAGGCTGTCTAAATACTGTGCATAGGCCAGGGTGTTTTTAAACTCAATGGGCATTCCAACTTTTTGTTCCATATTATAGTGTAGCAATTACTTTTAATTCGATGGCAATAGGAGTGGGCAGGCTTTTCACTTCCACGGTTGTGCGGCAGGCATCCACACCGGCAAAGTATGCCCCATAAATTTTATTATAAACCGGAAAATCTTTTTTCATGTTGGTGAGAAAAACGGTTACGTCCACAATGTTTTCCCAACGGCTGCCACTGGCTTCCAGTACTGCTTTTACATTGGCAAAAACCGAATGACACTCCGCTTCAATATCGTATTTCACTATATTACCTTCTGCGTCAAGTTCTAAACCGGGTATGGAATTATCCGTGGCCTGCCTGGAGCCAATACCGGAAAGAAATAATAAATTACCTACTTGTTTTGCATGTGGATAAGCTCCAAGCGGCTGTGCGGCTTTACCGGTGGTTATTGTTGATTTCATAATTTAATATTCTATACAAATATTCTTTGCTTCTGTAAAAAATTTAAGGGCTTCCCAGCCACCTTCCCTGCCCACGCCGCTGTTTTTTACGCCTCCAAAAGGCGTACGTAAATCTCTTAATAACCAGCAATTCACCCATACAATTCCGCTTTCCAGTTTTGCAGCCAGGGTATTGGCCCTGGAAATATCCTGCGTCCAAACCGTTGCCGCAAGGCCATATTCAGTGGCGTTTGCCAATTGCAGGGCTTCCTCCAAAGTATGAAAGGGCTGCAGGGTTACAACGGGTCCAAAAATTTCTTCGGTATTGGTTTTGCAATTTGGGCCTAATCCTTCAATTATAGTGGGTTCAATAAAGTAACCATTGGAGCACCGGCCTGCCGGCTTTACGGCATTACCACCCAATACTATTTTCCCGCCTTCCTGCTTAGCGGCTTCAATACAATTTAAAATTTTATCAAAATGTACCTTGCTTACAATTGCCCCCTGTTTATTGTTTTCCAGGGGGTCACCTACCGTTAATTGTTTTGCCCGATCAATAAATTCCGTTTTAAATTTTTCATACACGCCAGCTTCAATTAATATTCGGCTGCCACACAGGCAAATTTGGCCCTGGTTGCTAAAAGAAGACTGTAATGTGGTACGCATCATTTTTTCCCAATTGCAATCGGCAAAAATGATATTTGGATTTTTGCCACCCAGTTCCAGTGATAATTTTTTAAACATGGGCGCTGCAATAGATGCAATACGTTCTCCTGCCCTGGTACTGCCGGTAAATGAGATGGCTTTTATTTTTGGATGTTTTACTATGGCTTCGCCGCAATTGGGGCCTGTGCCGTGCACAATGTTCAAAACGCCATCCGGGAGGCCTGCTTCTGTACAAATTTTGCCCAATAAAAATGCCGTTACGGGTGTTACTTCGGAGGGTTTAGCTATTACGCAGTTTCCTGCTGCTAAAGCCGGCGCTATTTTCCAGGTGAATAAATACAGGGGCAGGTTCCAGGGAGAGATGCAACCCACAATACCAATGGGTTGCCGCAGGGTATAATTTATGGCTTTGCCTTCCATATTATGGCTATCGGCGCTAAAATGCATTTGACCGCCGGCAAAGAATCTAAAATTGGCAGCAGCCCGGTAAATATCCACTTTTTTGCTAAGCCATAGCGGCTTGCCATTGTCGTTGGTTTCTGCAAGGGCCAGCGCCTCGCTATTTTCATCAATGAGGTCTGCTATTTTATTTAAAATTTTAAAACGGCTTTCGGCAGGGGTAGCTGCCCAGGATTCCAGAGCTTTTTGGGCAAAGCTTACTGCCAAATCCACATCTTTTTCATTGCTATCGGGTATTTGACTATACACTTCACCGGTTGCCGGGTTAACATTATCCATAAACCTGCCGCTTAAAGGGCCAATAAATTTTCCGGCAATAAAATTTTCGAGGTGAAATGGAATGGTGAATTGCATAAGTATAAAGGTAAGAAAAGTTAAGAGGTTTCAAAACGCAGCAAGGCTTAATGGATGTATATTTTAAGCCGAAAAAGGGTTTGCCGCACAAGGGAGTGACACAACGATGATGCATAAAGTTATGCTGCCGGTTGCCAAAAAATTGTTTAACTTACACAGCTTAAAATTATTATTATGGCCGTAATAGCTCCTTTTAACTTAAAGAAATGGGTGGATGAAAACCGGGATTTACTGAAACCTCCCGTGGGCAACCAGTGTGTTTATAAAAATGCGGAAAATTTTATTGTAATGGTGGTGGGCGGGCCCAATGCCCGTAAGGATTATCATTATAACGAAAGTGAAGAACTGTATTATCAACTGGAAGGAAATATTGTTCTAAAGATTATTGATGATGGGGTGCCAAAAGATATTGCCATAAATGAAGGGGATATGTTTTTATTGCCACCCAAAACACCGCATAGCCCTCAGCGTGGAGCGGGTACGGTAGGCCTGGTGATTGAAAAAATAAGGGAAGATGAAAAAGATGGTTTTTTGTGGTATTGTGAAAAATGCGGCAATAAGTTGTATGAAGAGTTTGAAGTGATCAATGATATTGTAACGCAACTTCCTCCAATTATGAATGGGTTTTACAGCAACGATCACAAGCGTACCTGCAACAAATGCGGCGCAGTAATGGAAGCGCCGGTGAAAAAGGGGTGATGCTTTGCCATTTTAGGTTTAGTTGTTTTTCGTTTGTTTTTTTACGAAAAACGCCTGGTATTTTCTTGACGGGATGGCGTTTACGATTTAAAATTTAGCCAGTAAATTTTTGAATGAAAATTGATATTCACACCCACATTATGCCGGATGAGATGCCCAATTGGGTAAAGAAATTTGGCTACGGTGAATTTATACATTTGGAACAGCGTAACTGCAAGGCTTGTATGATGAAGGGCGATAAGGTTTTTAGGGTGGTGGAAAATAATTGCTTTGACGTAAAGCTCCGGCAAAAAGAAATGGATGAAACCGGCGTAAATGTGCAGGTATTATCTACCATTCCCGTTTTGTTTAATTATTGGGCAAAGCCCAAAGACGGACTGGAAACATCCCGGTTTTTAAATGACCATATTGCCGCATCGGTAATAAAATTTCCACAAAGATTTATAGGAATTGGAACGGTGCCTTTGCAGGATGTGGATCTTGCCATTGCAGAGATGGAACGCTGTGTAAACGAGTTAAAAATGCCCGGCCTGGAGATTGGTAGTAATATCAACGGCTCCAACTTAAGTGAAGAACGGTTTTTCCCTTTTTATAAACGTGCCGAAGAATTGGGCTGCTCCCTTTTTGTTCACCCCTGGGAAATGATGGGCGAAGCGCAAATTCAAAAGTATTGGTTGCCCTGGCTGGTGGGTATGCCTGCCGAAACATCCCGGGCTATTTGCTCTATGATTTTTGGCGGCGTATTTGAAAAATTTCCAAAACTAAATGTGGCTTTTGCGCATGGCGGGGGCTCTTTTCCGGCAACCATTGGCCGCATAGAACATGGATTTAACGTAAGGCCGGATTTGGTGGCGGTTGATAATAACGTAAATCCCAGAAATTATCTCGGTAAATTTTGGATTGACAGCCTGGTGCATGATAGAAAAACACTGCATTACATTGTTGACGTAATGGGGGAGGATAAAATTTGCCTTGGCAGTGATTACCCGTTTCCTTTGGGGGAACATCATCCGGGCAGGTTGATTGAAGATTTATATACAGGCAGCGCTATTAAAGAAAAACTCCTGCATGTAAATGCGCTTAAATGGTTGGGCATTTCATGATCCTTCTTACCTGAATTTTTCAGAAACCGTATAGCAAATTTTATCGGTGATGCGTTTAAACAAT
This sequence comes from Bacteroidota bacterium, assembly GCA_018266715.1. Lineage (GTDB taxonomy): Bacteria > Bacteroidota > Bacteroidia > Chitinophagales > Chitinophagaceae > Ferruginibacter. The sequence continues at coordinate 1,380 of JAFDZZ010000056.1, read as the reverse complement.
AAATAGTTAAAGCGCCTCAGTCTTTTTGTATTACTGCCATCCAGCAAAAGACCATTTTCATCAAAATGCTGAGGTTCGTCAAAATAGGCCAGCATATAATATTTTGGTGGCGAAAATGGCCTTCGGATCACTTTGGGTTTAATACTAATGAAAATGAGCCGTTGCTCTTTGTTGTTCACATAATAATCATAACTGTTCAGCCAGGTGCATTTAATGGATTGCATGGTAGTAATGAGCCAGGTGATTTTTTCGGCATCATATCCAAATTTTTGCAGGCTGTCTTTTAAGCGGGCATCTTTGGTATTAAATTCATAAATGTAGGTAAGGCTGTCGGTTTTAAGTTCTACCGATACAATTTGTAAATTGTTACTGGTAAAGGCAATGGCAAAGGGTTTTTGATCGTATAAATATTTATAAATGGTTTCAATATGCATTAACTCCTTTTGGTTTTGGGTATAATAATTGGTGGAAATTATTTTAGAGGTGCAGGAGCTTATGCCTGCAATTACGGTTAAACAAAAAAGTATAGCGCCCGGTTTAATTTTCATTTGCTGTTACAAGGGTGATACCAAACAATATTTTTCTGAAAATCTTTGTACTCATTTGTCGTAACGTATAGCCACCACTGTCCCAATAAACCAGGGTAACGGTTCCCTTGTTTTCCTCAATTTTTTCAAGTATTACAAAATGCGTGGGGGTGGCAAACTTTACTTTTTCATGATTTTTTTTATGAAGAATGCGATTGTTAATATATAATACCGCTACTCCTTTTGAAAGGCCGTTTTGCAAATACGCAACTGTATTTTTCAGCCGGGGATGTATTAAGTCGCTACCGGCTGAGGTTGTTTTAAACCCGGTAATGGCACGGGTCATTTTGTTGAATTTCTTCAAATTTGTTGCGGCCCAAAAGGTATCTTCATCACCGGGGTCATAGTTGCGGTTAAAAAAATTGAGGTACCCTTTAAAATGATCGGCAAGGGTTAAAAACCAAATTTGTTCAGCATGGTTAATATCCAGCACGCCTTTAAAGCGCAGGTTGCCGGCGGCTTCTCTTACTTTTAGCGGTGGTTGAAAACAAATGTTATGAAAAGTGCTTTTTCCGCAAGTGTATAATTGCAGCATAAATTTGGCATAGCCTAAGGGATCTTGTTTGGCAACCAATTGCAGGACTACCCCAAATGCACAAAAATTTGTGCTTCGGCCCGGGTAAATATTTTCGGGATGGGTTATATTGGTTTTTAAATTTTGTAAAAACAAACCAGGGGATACTTGTGTCCAGTATGGGCTATGGCTAATGGTTTTTATTGAATCTAAAAACAAATTAGCCTGTTGCTGCGTAGATACTGACGGCAACGGAGCAGCAGTAGTTCTCACTGTGCC
>JAFDZZ010000055.1 GCA_018266715.1 Bacteroidota bacterium | reverse complement strand
TTTTTGGTCATCAGGGATTATCCTGCACTCGACCCTCCCAATATAAATGTGCGTACCAGCTACCCGGGCGCTAATGCAGAAATTATAGAAACCCAAATAACCGAACCCCTGGAGAAAGCGGTTAATGGAATACAGGGAATTCGCAACATTACGTCGCAAAGCTCTATGGGAAGCAGCAGTATTACCGTAGAGTTTGAACTGGGCGCCGATCTTGAAGCAGCCGCCAACGATGTGAGAGATAAAGTATCCAGGGCCCAACGGCAATTGCCCGATGATTTGCTGAGCCCCCCGGTTGTATCCAAAGCCGATAACAGTGGCGATCCCATAATTATTATGCTGCTGAAAAGCGATAAAAAGAATTCCCTGGAGCTTTCGGAATTTGCCAATAACAATATTGTAGAGCGGCTTCAAACCGTTACCGGAGTAAGTGGTGTAAATGTGTGGGGAGAAAAACGCTATGCCATGCGCATTTGGTTCGACCCGGCAAAGTTGAGCGCCTATTCGCTTACCCCCAACGATGTACAGGCTGCATTGCTTAGGGAAAATGTAGAGTTGCCCGCCGGTAAAATAAGCGGTAACGCCACGGAGTTGGGCATACGCACTTTTGGAAAAATCAGTACCGAAAAGGAGTTTAACGATCTCATTATAAAAAATATCGGTGGACGGGATATCAGGATCAAAGATATTGGAGAGGCCGTACTTGGCCCCGAAAATGAAGAAAGTATCCTAAAAGAAAGCAACGTGCCCATGATAGCTTTGGCCGTAACGCCACAGCCGGGAACCAACTATGTAGCTATATCCAAAGAGGTTAAAAAAAGGCTTGCTGATATCAAAAAAACATTGCCCCCTGATATTTATCTTGAAGTAACCTGGGACCAAACCGATAATATCAATAAATCCATCAACGAAGTAAAGGAAACCCTGTTGGTGGCATTTGTACTTGTGGTACTTATCATTTATTTGTTTTTCAGGGATTGGCTTATTGCCATAAGGCCGTTGATAGACATACCGGTTTCGTTGATTGGTGCATTTTTTATCATGTACCTCACCGGCTTCACCATAAATGTATTAACCTTACTGGCCATTGTACTGGCCACCGGCCTGGTGGTGGATGATGGCATTGTGGTTACCGAAAATATTTATAAAAAAATGGAAGGCGGCATGGATAAATGGAAAGCTGCCAAAGAAGGTTCAAAAGAAATATATTTTGCCGTAATAGCTACATCTATTACGCTTGCCGTAGTGTTTCTGCCCATTATATTTTTGCAGGGGTTTACCGGCAGGTTATTTAGGGAATTTGGTATTGTAGTGGCAGGCGCCGTTCTTATCTCAGCCTTTGTATCACTCACCCTTACCCCTGTATTAAATGTTTATTTATCTCGTAAAAAACATTCTCACTCATGGTTTTATAAAAAAACCGAACCCTTTTTTACAGCAATGGAAAATGGGTACAGGAAGTTGCTTACCGGTTTTATGAAGGTACGTTATATGGCTTGGGTAATTGTTTTGGCCTGTGTGGCCATCATCCTTTTGGTTGGCAAAACTTTAAAATCCGAACTGGCGCCATTGGAAGATAAAAGCGGCTTTCGCTTATCGGTAACGGCACCCGAAGGTACGGCCTATGATGCCATGGATAAATACATGGACAAACTCACTAATTTTTTTATTGACTCCCTGCCTGAAAAAAAGCAAGTAACCAGCATGACGGCCCCGGGCTTTATGTCGGGTGGCGCCAATAGCGGTTTTGTTCGAATAAATCTTGTTGATCCTTCCGAACGCAAAAGGAGCCAGCAGGAGATTGTGGGATGGGTAAACAAAAATATGCCCAGGTTTAATGATGGCCGGGCTTTTGCAGTTCAGGAACAAACCATACAGGTAAACAGGAGGGGCGGACAACCGGTACAGTTTGTTATTCAAAATACCGATAATGAAAAATTAAGGCAAGCCCTGCCCCGTATGTTGGATGCCGTAAATAAAAGTAAAATTTTGCAAAATGCCGATGCGGATTTAAAATTTAATAAACCCGAAATAAGGATTGGAATTGATCGGTTAAAGGCAAGTGAAATGGGCGTAAGCGTTCAAAATATTTCCCAGGTATTGCAAATGGCTTTAAGTAACCAGCAAATGGGCTATTTTACTAAGGATGGTAAACAATATTCGGTAATTGGCCAGGTAGAGCGCATCAACAGGGATGACCCCAACGACTTAAAAAAATTGTATGTTACCAACAACAAAGGCCAGTCTATTTCTTTAAATAACCTGGTAACGATTAATGAAGATGTAACGCCGCCTACTTTATACCATTTTAACCGTTATCGCTCCGCTACCATTTCTGCAGGGCTGGCAGATGGAATGACGGTGGGGGATGGCATTAAAGAAATAAGGGCAATTGCCGATACCATTTTAGATGATAGTTTTCAAACCTCCCTTGCGGGAACCTCCAGGGATTATGCCGAGAGTTCCGGTAATACTTTTTTTGCTTTCTTCCTGGCATTGGTTTTAATCTTCCTGGTTTTGGCAGCACAGTTTGAAAGTTTTATTGACCCCTTTACCATCATGCTTACCGTACCGCTGGCGCTTGCCGGCGCCGTGCTTTCGCTTTCTGTTTTTGGGCAAACCTTGAATATTTTTTCTCAAATCGGTATGATCATGCTTATTGGACTGGTAACTAAAAACGGCATCTTAATTGTAGAATTTGCCAATCAGAAGCAATTGCAGGGTATTAAAAAATTCCAGGCCGTAAAAGAAGCGGCTGTAGCCCGCTTTAGGCCTATTTTAATGACCAGCCTGGCCATGAGCCTGGGTGCGCTTCCGCTGGCCTTATCGTTGGGGGATGCCGCAACCAGCCGTATGCCTTTGGGCATTGTAATAGTGGGAGGCGTACTGTTTTCGCTGGTGCTTACCCTTTTTGTAATACCTGCGGTATATTCCTTCTTATCTACGGTAAAGCACAAAAGCAAATTGGATGAAATGCATAACGAAGCCCCGGTAACCACATAAAAAAATGATTGACGGAATATGAGTAGGATCCATAAAGGTTTAGCGATAGTTTTTTGGGCAATGTCAGCAGCCGTTTCAGCAAAAGCACAGCAACTGCTTACACTGGATGAAGCGGTGGCCACTGCATTAAAAAATAATTATGATATTCAATTGTTGCGAAACGATTCGGCGGTATATGCTTTAAACAACAGCTATGCCAAAGCAGCGTTTTGGCCCAGGGTAAATGCAACAACAGGCGCATTGTTTAATCATAATAACCAAAATCAAAAACTGGCCGATGGCACAAAGCGTAAAGCCAGTAATATCCGCTCCGGCAACCTGAATGCTTCCGTAAGCCTCAACTGGCTGGTATTTGATGGCTTAAAAATGTTTGTTACCAAAGATAAACTTGCTGAGTATGTAAAGCTGGGCAATCTTACCATTCAAAACCAGGTAACCAACTCCATTGCTTCGGTGATCAACAGTTATTACCGTATTGTAAAGGAAAAACAACAACTCCGGTCTATTGAAGAGCAAATGGGCATCAATGAAGAACGGGTGAAGCAGGCCGAAAAAAAATTGGGCGTAGGCCTTGGCGCCAAGCCCGAATTATTACAGGCTAAACTGGATTTAAATGCACAAAAAGCGAATAAACTTTTGCAACAAACACTTATTGAACAGGTAAAAGAAGACCTGAACCAATTACTGGGTTTTGCACAGGGTACCCTTTACGAAGTAGCCGACAGCATACCCATCAACAAGAATATTATTGTTGCCGATGTGATGAACGATGCATCAACCTCCAATACCGATTTAATGCTTGCTAAGCAAAATATTCAATTGGCCCAACTTACCCTTAAAGAAAGAAAAGCCGAACGTTATCCTACGGTTTCGCTTTTGAGCGCTTATAATTTTAACCGTACCAACAACCATAGTGTGATTAATCCATTTACCCCATTATTCAGCCAAAATTATGGTTTCAATTACGGCATTTCGGTTAATATTCCCGTTTTTAATAATTACAATGTGAAGCGGCAAATAAAAGCGGCACAACTGGATCTCAATTACCAGCAATTGGTTTACGACTACAAAAAATTCAGTACCGATATTGCCATTAGCAAGGCCTATAAAAATTATGAACTCCAAAAGAAAACGCTTCAGTTGGAAGAAGAAAATTTACTGTTGGCAAAAGAAAATGTAACCATTGCTTTAGAACGAAACCGGCTGGGATTAACCACCATTTTAGAACTACGGGAAACCCAAAAGAGCCTTGAAGATGCCTACAACCGGCTGATTCAGGCCCGCTATGCGGCCAAGCAGGCCGAAACCGAATTACTTCGCCTTAAAGGTGATTTGGCTAAACCGGAGTGATAGAAAATAATATCTTTGCCATATAAATCATTACTATGGTTGGAATAATAATGGGGAGCGAAAGCGATTTAACCGTAATGCAGGATGCCGCAACAATGTTGCAATATTTTGAAATTGCCTACGAACTCACCATTGTAAGCGCCCACCGTACCCCCGAAAGAATGCGGACCTATGCCACAGAGGCACGCAAGCGGGGCATTAAAGTAATTATTGCCGGTGCCGGCGGCGCAGCCCACTTACCGGGCATGGTGGCAGCTTATACTTCTTTGCCGGTAATTGGTGTACCCGTAAAATCCAGCAACTCCATAGATGGCTGGGATTCAGTGCTGTCTATATTGCAAATGCCGGGCGGAGTACCCGTGGCAACCGTAGCTTTAAACGGAGCCAAAAATGCCGGAATCCTGGCAGCCCAAATCATTGGCAGCACAGATTACGCTGTTGCTTCGAAGTTAGATGCCTATAAAAGCCACATGGAATCTGAGGTGGTTAAAGCCGCAGATAAAATTCAAAAAAAGTAACTTTTTTGTATCTTTATTAAAGAATATAAGACTTTGATGTCTTTCTTTAGCCGGTAGTACAATTAACGTTTAGCACCTGTTTTATTTTTATTTTTTTATAACGTATAAAAATTATAAAACATGAAAAAAATATTCTCCCTGCTGGCCCTTTCATTTTTTATATTGAATGCCACGGCCCAATTTGATAACCTTTTAAACAAGGCAAAGCAAAAAACCAAGAATAAAATTAACCAGCGCATCGATCAAAAAATAGATAAAGCCATTGATAAAAAGCTGGACGAGGCAGAGTCTTCAACCCAAAAAGGAAAGAATAATAATACTACAAAAAGTAACGGAGGCGGCGAAGAAGATCATTCATCGCCTTCTTCCGGCACTAATTCAACATCTTTAAAAAGCTATAGCAAGTTTGATTTTGTTCCGGGTGAAAAATTAATTGCTTCAGAAGATTTTACCCAGGATGCCGTTGGCGATTTTCCTGCCAAATGGAATACGAATGGAGGAGGCGAAATTGTAACCACCAATAAAGATGCAAGCAAGTTTTTGTTTACCCAAAAAGAGATTGTTTTTTATCCTGAATGGATTAAAAATCTGCCCGATAACTTTACGGCAGAATTCGACTTGCTCTGTACGGATAAATTTAGCTTTTACAGCGGGGCTTTTTTTGTAGGGTTTACTACTTCATCAGGGATAGGTAAAAACTTTAATTCATTTGCCCGGTTTGGAAAGGGTAAATTGAATGACGGAGGTGGGTTTGAAGTGAGTTTTCATCCACAGGACGCTGCATTTAAATTGGGAACCACTACATTTTTATCTACTTCTAATTCTGCAGATTATATTAATAACGATATGAGCCAGGACAGGTTTATTGTTACGGGCAATACCAAAGCACATATTTCCATTTGGCGTCAAAAAAGCAGGGTAAGGGTTTATATTGATGATAAAAAAGTTTGGGATATTCCCCGTGCATTGCCCGATGGCATCAAGTTACAGTCGGTTTACTTTAGAAACGATGGAGCTGCAAATGCCAATGATGGTTTTTATTTTGCCAATTTCAAACTTGCCGTTGGCGCCCCCGATACCCGTAATAAATTGATTACCGAAGGCAAATTTGTATCCCATGGAATATTGTTTGATGTAAACAGTGATCGAATAAAGCCCGAAAGTTATGGGTCTCTTAAAGATATTGCCAATGTATTAAACGAAAATGCTGATGTTAATGTGCTGATTGTTGGCCATACCGATAGCGATGGCTCGGATGCTGACAATCTTGAACTGTCTAAGAAAAGAGCAAATGCCGTTATGAATAGCCTTGTGAAGGATTTTAATATTAGCCAAAAAAGGCTAAGTGCTTCCGGCAAAGGAGAATCTACTCCAATTGGCGATAATAAAACCACATTGGGTAAAGCCGAAAACAGGCGGGTGGAATTTATTAAACAGTAAAATATAGGCCTATATTACAAAAAGCCTTTTGGAATTTTTCAAAGGGCTTTTATTTTTCACTAATACTTAAGGGGTAAAATTTATCTTCGCAGAAGTTTTAAAAAATTGAATTCATGAAAATTGCCGTATTGGGTGCCGGTATGGTCGGACGTACCATTGCAGTTGATTTAAGCAAAAATTTCGATACCACTTCTATTGATATCAACCAGGATAACCTTAATCGTTTGGCGAAATATGCCGGTCTAAAAACTCTGCAGGCCGATTTGTCCAATTATACCGCTTATTCAAACTTGCTTAAGGGCTTTGATATGGTGGTTTGTGCAGTGCCCGGGTTTATGGGTTATAAAACCCTGGAAGCCATAATTGGCACCGGAAAAAATGTGGTGGATATTTCTTTTTTTCCTGAAGATGCTTTGGCGCTGGATGCTTTGGCAAAGGAAAAAGGCGTTACCGCTATTGTAGATTGCGGCGTAGCGCCGGGCCTGAGTAACTGGGTACTTGGCCATTACAATAACCTCATGAAGATTGAAAGTTTTGAATGTATGGTAGGTGGGTTACCCAAATTAAGAACGAAACCCTGGGAGTATAAAGCGCCCTTTAGCCCTGTGGACGTAATTGAAGAATATACCCGCCCGGCAAGGTATGTAAGCAATGCTGAAATGGTAACAAGGCCTGCGCTAAGCGATGCAGAACTTATTGACTTTCCCATAGCAGGAACTTTGGAGAGTTTTAATACCGATGGTTTAAGAAGTATTTTATATACCATGAAGCATATCCCCAATATGAAGGAGAAAACGCTTCGTTATCCCGGTCATATTGCCCTGATTCAATCGCTTCAAAAAGCAGGGTTTTTTAGTACAGATAAAGTACAGGTAAAAGATGCTTTTGTAACGCCTTTGGCCTTTACATCTGCATTGCTTATTAACCAGTGGAAGCTTGGAGAAAATGAACCTGAATTTACCATCATGACCATTTGCTGCAAAGGGTTAATGGAAAACAAACCTGCAACGGTTGAATATTTTCTTTATGACGAAAACGATGCGGCCTCAGGTTTTTCTTCTATGAGCAGAACCACAGGATATACCTGTACCGCCGCAGTTCATCTTTTGAGTGAAAAAAAGTTTGTTCAAAAAGGAGTGTTTCCACCCGAACTTGTGGCAAACACTGCTGGTACATTTGAGTATATCGTAAACTATCTCAGCGAAAGAGGAGTGAAGTTTGAAAAGAAAATGAAATCCTAAACTATAGTTTTACAACCTTGAAAACCACGGTTTCTTTTCCGCTGCCAATTTGTAAAATATATAACCCCGCTGGTAAATGTGAAACCGTTATGGAGTGATGAGTTGATTTTTTCAGCACATCTTTATGTAATAGTTTTCCCTGTACCGTATAAAGTGCAACTTCTTTGTTTTGCAGGTTTGTGGCATCATCAGTGCTAAAATCAATGGAATTACTCACCGGGTTTGAAAGGATTTTTATTTTGAATTTGGATTCTGATGCTGCATTATTAACCGGGCCGGTGGTATCAGCCGGCAAGGGCCCGGCAGTAGCCAGGGAACCATCGCAAACGTAAGAGTTTAGGATGCTGTTTCGTAAATTTCCTTTTGCAAAAAATGCCCGCATTTTATTTTTTTGACCGTGGGTAAACATATTCATGCAATCATCATCCGTAAGGTCCATAAAGTTCATAAACATATCGCCGTTGCCATCTACCGAGCATAGAGATACCCTTGGAAAACTGGGGCAATAAAAATTACGGTAATATTGCGGTGGGGTATCATCCACATCATCGCTGCCACAATTGGCATCTCCCCAAATATGCTTTAGCCCAAGCCAGTGGCCCACTTCATGAGTTGTGGTACGGCCTTTGGTAAATTCGGCCTGGAGGTTTCCTATTGTACCAAATGCGGTATAACTGATCACCACGCCATCTTTTAAAGCATCTCCACCCGGTGCCGTTGCATATCCCAGCACACGGCTTTGCATAGCGCAAACCCAAATATTCAGGTATTGCCGGCTATCCCAGGCATTAGCTCCGCCTTTAGAAGAAAATTTCATGTCGTCATTGGCCGGGAAGGCCGCTGTATTGGTGTATTTTCTCACTATTCCACTTGTGCTGTAACCCCCGGGGGCCACCTTGGCCAGGCAAAAATTTATACGGCAATCTGCAGCCCTGTCTTTAAATGCAGCCGGTATATTTAGCGCATCAATATTGAGCATACGGTAATCTTTGTTGAGTACCGCTATTTGAGAAAGAATTTGTTCATCACTAATATTTTGTGCCGCCGTTTTATATAAAACATGAACCACCACCGGAATATTGATGATTTCATTGGGAACGGTATCCCTTAACGTATTTTCAGTTGGATTGAAAATACGATTATTGTTTTGAAGGGCAACTGTACCCTGTTCCACTGTTGCACAAAAGCGCTGTGCTTTTAAAACAAAAGCATTTAATAAAAAAATAATAAGGCCAAAAATAAATTTCATTTCTCCCCGATGTGTAAGTTACGCATGGGCCTTGCAAACGATAATGGATACCATAGTTCTATGAGGGAGATATACAGCCTTTAAGGGGATATTGGTAATGCCGGTAAGGAGCGAACCATTTTTATACTATTGGGGGATGAGTACAAAGCGGCTCAGAGGATGGTCAAATATAATATCCATATGTCAAAAGTCAAAATTTTTGGAATTATTTAAATTTTGATCCTATTAATTAGGCTTTTCCTTTGCTACATTTGTGCAAATTTTAGAATTTGATGAGAGTTTTTGTTATGATTTTAATCCTTGCGGCACTTGTGGCCTGCAATAATAACCAGCCCGATAAAGACCCCGATATTTTTGCCCCACATAAGGAGGGTTTAGCGGCCCCTTTGTTGCTTCCTTATGCAGTTATTTCCCAATATCCGCATGATACCGGCGCCTATACCCAGGGCCTGCAGTTCTATAACGGCAAAATGTACGAAAGCACGGGAGATTATGAAAACTCGTCCCTGCGCATTACCGATTATAAAACAGGGAGGGTAGAGCAAATTCATAAAATGGGGTCTAAAGATATTTTTGGTGAAGGGATCACTATTTTAAAGGATCATATTTATCAACTTACCTGGGAAAGTAATATCGTTTATGTTTATAATATCAATGACATTACAAAGCCGGTGAAGCAATTTAAATGGGCAAGTGAAGGGTGGGGAATAACCAACAATGGTACCGACTTAATCATTAGCGATGGAGTTACCTCTAATTTGTATTTTGTAAACCCTAAAGATTTTAGAATAAAAACCCAGGTAGGCGTTGTTGACAATAATGGCCCGGTTGAGAATATTAATGAGTTGGAATTTATTAACGGCTTTATTTATGCCAATATTTACACCACAAATAAAATTATAAAAATTGATCCCGAAAGCGGCCATGTAATAGGGTATATGAATTTTGATACCCTGCTTCCCGACAATGAAAAAACTCCACGTACCGATTATTTTAATGGCATTGCGTACGATAGCGCCAGCAAATCTATTTTTATTACCGGCAAGCGCTGGCCAAAATTATATGAAATAAGGTTGAATTAAGCACTGCTTTTTTCCTGCCCTGCAATATAAATTACCGAGCTGCATTTTTGGGTATTGAACCCTGCTTTTAAATTTGAAAAAAAACCGGTAATGCAGGCGGATAATAAATTGGTTCGGCCGGTTTTATATTTTTCACTGAGCAGGCTTACATAAAAACTGTCAAACCACATGGGTTTTAAGGCCACCACATTTAGTTGATGCATGTTCATTAATACAGCAATACTTTTTGGAGAAAAATGGTAAAGATGCCTGGGCACATCATAGGCCGCCCAGTATTCATGGTAATGGCGGGCATCAAAGGCGGTGTAATTGGGAACCGCAATAAATATCTTTCCGTTTGGCTTGAGTAAAGTTTTTATTTGGTGAAGGTAGCCGTGCAAGTCGTGTACATGTTCCAGTACATGCCAAAGCGTAATGGCGTCAAAACTTTGCCCCGGTAAGGTTTTTAAATCTTCCGATGGCAGGGGAGATATATTATAAAGTGCATGGGCTTTTTCCCGGGCCGTTGCATCAGGCTCTACACCTGTAATTTGCCACCCGGCATTTTTCATGGTATTTAAAAAAGCGGCTGTTCCGCATCCAATATCCAATACATGGCCACTTTGTTTTTGCGTACTGTTTAATACCAGCCTTTTTTTTGAATGAAGCGTATGGTTACGCACTTTATGATAAAGGCTGTTTACCAGGCCCTTTGAGGTATCGCTGTGTGAAATATAATTTTCCGATTGATAATAAGCGCCAATTTCGGGTAATGCGGGAACATCATTGGTAAATGCACCGGTGCAGTTTTTGCATTTTTGAATTGGAAATATTTCCCCGGTTACGGTATAATCTTTTGCTTTTAAAAAGTCTTCAACATCCTTACTGCCGCAAATAGGGCAACTGCTGTAATGAACCATTTTATTTAAGTTGGTAGCTTTCGGTAAGGGTATTTGGTAAAACCGGTTGTGCATTGCCGGAATACCTTTGATTTGTTTTACCAATAAAATATAAAATGGTTATGAGCGAAAGCAACGCAATAATTAATGCTGCAATCCACCACCTGCTCTTGCCGGAGCCTGTTTTCTCACTGTAAAATTCCGTCATCGCTGCTGTAGTCGTTTGTTTGTCACCCACAATCATTTCGTGTGATTCATTGGGGTGAATTACTTTTTCGGCTTTAATATCCGGGGCAAAAGTTTTGGGAAGGTTAGTGGGGCGAAAACCCGTTTTGTTTGAAGGATCTTTATAGAATACGCCCACTGATGCTAAAGAAAATTCTTCATGCAAGGGAAGGCTTAATATATTTCTGCAAAAATCGGTCAGTTTGTTTTTGGCTTCCCAAATAGGAATATTTTCCAAATCTGCAATAAAGCGTTCCAAATCTTCAGGAGAGTTGCAGCGCTCCGGGTCCGACAGGTAAATAGAAGGCTTTGGAGCAATGGCTATTTTTTCACTTGCGGAAATATAGGCGCTCCCGTATAAAAGCTCCAGGCAGCCAACGCCAGGAAGCGGACATTTTTTATTTTGAAACAAGTATAAAGCAATAGAATTCTCCACGCCAGCAAAAATATTAAAAACGCACGATAATGCCGCCTAAAACATTCAAGCCATAAACCGGGTAATTATGCCAACGTTCATACTTATTATTAAAGAGGTTGTTGGCATTAAGCCAGGCGCTGAACTGCCGGTTGATGGTAAACTCGGCGCCAAGGCTTAAATCACTTGCATTTCCGGTAAAATCATGGGCTCCGCCTTTTTCAATATATTTTGGGGCAGAAAACATCAGCAAATCGGCTTTGAGCAATAGTTTCTTAAATGGCCAATACCGTACCGATCCGTTAAATTCCATCGGTAAAGTATGCCAGGCTTTTTGATTTACATCAAAGCCGGTATAGCCATTCATCGTAAGGGAAGCATTGAGGCTCAATTTATCTTGCAGTAAATAACTGGCATCGGCATGAATACGCAAATTGCCTGCAGTTGGTTCATAGGAAATTAAAAATCCTTTGCTATCTGTTGCCGTATCATTAATAAACAAGGCAAAATCGTTGTACGATAGGATGCCCACTTTTGCGAATAAATTAAAATGTTTGCCCACCGTGGTTTTTAGGCCACCGTATATTTCGGTTTCCTTTGTATTGACCTGGGTATTGCCGTGCAGCAAAAAAGGGTTTTGAAGGCTTAAATTGCGGTAGGTATTTTTATAAAGGGCTCCAACAATACCCGCTTGCAACGAAAAATTTTTATCGGGCAAAAAGGCTTCACCTACAATATTGGGTAACAGGCTGAAGTGCCCGTTATCCCAGGTTGGAATAATGCCTGCGTTGATTTGAAAGGCATCTCCATTGTATTTTACCGATGGTAAAAGTTGGATAATATTATTATTAAAAATAAAATTATTAGGAATATACCCTGTTGTGCTATACCGGGTAAGGTCAGCTTTGATTTCGGCGCTTGCCGATATTTTTTTAGAAAACGATTTTTCTGCCGGCAGGCTGGCCCTTAGGGTGCGTTCATTCAGGTTGTCCACACTGGCATAAAAATCAATACCCAGTTGAGGGTTATAGTTAATGCCATAATCATTTTCTGCAGTGTTTCTTAAACCTGCACTAATGCTAAAATCCTGCAGGTGCTGAACTACATCGGCTTTGGAATAATTGTAAGCGGTATGGTCGTATCCGTAACGGTGGTAATCATTTTTGCTGATGGATAGTGAGCCATAAAGTTCATTTTGCGGTAAGAAATAACTGCCTGCGGCTTTTGCATTTAAGTTATAGAAATTTTGAAATTCAATAGCTTTTCCTTTAGAGCTGACAAAATCACCAGTAACATTGAGTAAATATTTTTTTCCATCACCAAAGCCCAATCCGGCCCGGGCATACCCGGTGGAGTAGTTGCCAATACCGGCTTTTACAAAATTTCGGTTGCCCAGGTAAAGGTTGGTATCCTGCACCAATGCCAACGGTCTTAGAGGGATGGGTTGGTAAGCATAAAAAAGATTTTGCGGCGGTATGGAATAGGCTGCAACCGTTCTTGTGCTGTCGGCAGGTAAAGCAGTACCCGAAAAATTGAGTTTAACGGCATTGCGTAATACCGGCTGGTACTCGGTGGTAATATTGATGGAAGTGGTGCTGTCTTTTTGGGCCTTAGCGCCTGCGGCCCAAAAAATACCTATGGCAACTAAACAATATTTTAAAAAGATATGTGGTAAGGTAGGCATAGTTTAATCGGCTATTTTAGATTGTTTTTTTTCTTCTGCAACTGCAGCCTCGTATTTTTCTTCCGCTTCTTTTTTTAATTCGGGTATTACGGCATTTTTGGCCACACTTTCGTAAGTGGCTTTAGCATTAAAATAATCTTTTTGCTTCATAAAAATATCGCCCAAAAGCAGGTAGGCTTTGGTTACCCACCCATCATAAGAGCCGGTTTCTTTAATTACGGACATGGCTGCTTTTTCGGCAGCAGAAAGGGTATTGAGTGTAAAATAACATTGTGCCGTTTCATACCTTGCTTCGGCGCCCCATGATGATTTATTGATACCGGCTACCGACTTAAAGGAAGCAATGGCGGCAGGGCAATCGCCAGACAGTTGTTGCGCTTTGCCCAGCACCAGGTAGCCAATAGATTTATCATCGGTGCTTAGCCCTTTTTTGGCAAGTAATTCTTTTGCAGCGCTATTGGCTTCGGTATAATCTTTTAAGAGGTAATGGCTGCGTACCAGTCCACGCAGGGCTTCCAGCATATTTTCCTGGGTGGAGGCATTGTTTCTAAGGTCAGTAAAATATTTTTTTGCTTTTGTATAATCTTTTAAATCAAAGTAATTGATTTGAGCTGCCTGTAGCGTAGCCTTTTCGTAATACCGGCTCAAGCCTTTGCTATTGACGTATGCATATCCCGCAAGCGCTTCATTTACGTTCTTTTGAGTTCGGTAACATTCACTCCGCAAAAAATACATTTCAATGATGTGTACACCGTTGGGATGGGCATTAATATAATTGCTGAGTGCAGGTACAGCGGTATTGCAGTTGCCGGTATTGTATTTCAATAATGCGGCGTTGTAAGCCAGATCATCAGCCTCAGAAGGAGAAACATTTTTTCCGTTCTCTTTCATGAGTTGCAGGTATTCCCCGGTGTTGCCCTCTTCCACATAAATGTCTTTAATATTCACCAAAGCGTCATTGGCCTCTGCACTTTGCGGATATTTTTTAATGAGCTCTTTATAACTGCTCAGGGCCTGTTGATTATTATTGGCGTTGTAGTAAGCCAGCGCTTTTTTGGCCAGGGCCCTGGGTTTAAGGCCTTCATTGGTTGAGATTAAAACCTGGTCCAGGTAGGGTATTGCTTCATTGAATTTTTCATCGGTTAAATAAGTGAGGGCTATTTCCATATTGGCATCCTGCACCAGGTTACTTTGCGGATATTGTTTTTGGAGGCTACCCATCAGCTTTATTTTTTCATTACTGCTTTTAATTCCGGCAATCATTGCTTTTTGATAAAGGGAATAATCGCTTTGAGGCAATGCTAATGAGCACAGGCGGGA
>JAFDZZ010000054.1:16680-19636 GCA_018266715.1 Bacteroidota bacterium | reverse complement strand
GCTTCCGGGAAAACCTTTTGCACTTCCTGTGCACTAAAGCCATAAAATTCCTCATTTGATGGTAAATGCAGCGGGTTATCTTTTTTATAATTATACCGTATGGTTTGAAGTTTTAAAATATCTGTAAGCCCTTTTGTATAATTGCCGTGGATATCTTTTAGCCTTTCATCGGAAGAAATAGCCCATAATGCAGACCCCGGCTTGGCTGCAGAGTTTGTCGTTAACTCAAGTTGATATGCCGGCGCTGCAGTGCCAATGCCAACCCTCCCGGGGGCGCCTAATCCAACAGAGAGGCTTATTGTACCCCCTCCAATAAAATTAAACTGATCGGGTGCATCGCTATACTGCAAGCCCCAGGTTTGGAAGGCTTTGCTATGGGCAATTATCATCCTACTTGGATTAGCTGTTCCAGACCTATACATATTTATCATAGTACCGATATTGGGAAATTGAATGGTTCCTGAATTACCCACAGAAAAAGAATTGGCAACAGAAAAAGTAGAATCGGGAGCAATAGTGCCTATACCCACATTTACAGAAGCCATTGCTCCATTTACGCCGTTGATACTTCCTAACACCATGCTGTTACTTTGCCCAACATAGGCATTTGCACCAATAGCTGAAGCATTTGTAAGGTTTGAAGCTAATGCGTCGGAATTAGCTCCTAAAAAAACATTTTTTGTACCGGCAATATTGGTAAATCCTGCGAGGCTGCCGATCCCGGTATTGGCATTATTGTTGGTATTCCATAAGCTTCCTCCTCCAACTGCCGTATTTTCATTTCCAGATTCTCTTTCGCCAAGAGCAAAATTTCCAATTGCTGTATTTAAGTTTCCGGAAGTATGATCCTTAAATGCCCAGGAGCCTAATACTACATTATTACTTCCCGATGTAAGATTCCTGGATGAGCTATCTCCAATGCTTACATTATAATTTCCGTTTGAAATACTACTCAATGAAAAGCTACCTATTGCATTATTTTGAAACCCGGTTACATTATTAAACAGAGCCCGGTTACCAATGCCAATATTTGGTCCGTTACGGTTCCAGAAAAGAGCACTGTCACCAATGGCAACATTATAATTGCCCACCCTGTTATCTACCAGTGCCCTTGTGCCTATTGCCACATTTCCTTTACCCGTAGTGTTAAAATACATAGGCCCAAGCCCCACTGCCGTATTACTTTTACCGCTGGTTAAGTAGGTTAATGTGTAAGCGCCAATTCCTACATTTTCTATACCGGTTATAGAATCATTTAATGTAGCGCCATAGCCTGCATTTGTGCCAACAAAAGTATTTTCATCAGCATAATTTTTATACCCGGCTGCATAGCCAATTATAGTTGTATAATTAATGTTTGATGTATTGGTTGTTGTGTTTAGGCCCGAAGCAAAATATCCAATTGCCGTGTTACCATCACCTCCACGGCTAATCATTGCCCCTCGTCCTAAAGCGGTATTCCATCTTGCCGAATCGGTAAATTCAATGGCGCCTACACCAATGGCTGTATTTTCTGAACCCACAAAGGTATTTCGCAGAGAGCGCCAACCTACTGCAGTATTTAAACTACCGGATGTATCGGCTGTCATTGATTCAAAACCAATTGCTGTATTATAATTGCCAATTTGATGATTGACTAATGAAATTGAACCCAGTGATGTATTACCCACTGCTGAAGTATTGTTGCCAAGCGAATTAAACCCTATTGCGGTATTATCGTTACCCCGATTCTTTTGCAAGGCAGAGTCGCCTACACCCACATTACGGGATGGGGCGGAACCAGAGACAAAAGTAGCAGGAGAAAATATACTCATGGCCATATGGCCAATGGCTACATTTTTACTTCCATAGGCATTACCGGTTAATGCGCCATAACCAATCATGGTGTTTTCTGTGCCTTCACTTAAATTATTGGAATTCCATGAATTTCCCCAGCCCGCCCAGGCGCCAATAGCCGTATTATAATCCCGGTTATTATAAAATAATGCTTCATAGCCTACTGCAGTAACCCTATCGGCAGTATCCTGGGCATACAATGCATTTGCACCGATCGCTGTATTTAAATCTCCAAATGTACTGCTCCTTAAACTGGATACACCAAGGCCGGTATTGAGAATACCTTTTGTTCTGTTTTGCATGGAAACATAGCCTATTGCCGTATTCCAGTAACCGGCGGTATCTGCGCTTAAGGCATCTGCACCAAATGCGCTATTGCCATAATACCTGCCTTTTCTAAAACTATTGTTTCCTACAGCGGTATTATTTGTCAAGCTACCCAATGTTGCAATTGCTTCATACATTGCGGCATTACCAATGGCGGTATTATTGCTTCCTGTTTTTGCAGAAGCTAATGTATAACTTCCTAAAGCCGTATTAGCGCCGGTAGTGGTTATACTATCCATACTTAAATACCCGATTGCTGTATTGGGGTAAGTAGCGGTTGTATTGGTTAGCGCACGGCTGCCAATGGCTATATGCCTGCCTCCATATTGGCTATTGGAAAGGGTTTTAAATCCTACGGCTACATTATCGCTTCCTACCGAATAAAACATGGCGGAATCGCCAATTGATACATTGCGTTTATAATTATCGTTGGTAGGAACATCACCAATAAAATATCCCATACCTTGTAAAGAGCGGTTACCAATGGCCACATTTTTACTGCCGGTATTGGTATAATAACCTGCGGCATAACCGAGGTAGGTGTTTTCAACACCCAGTAAAGGACTGGTTTGTGCATAACTAACCATTGTGCCGCTTGAATGCCCATAAGCTACATTGCTATTCCGATTATTGTAAAACAAACTTTGAAATCCAATGGCAGTGTTTCTTGAAGAATCATTGCTATATAAAGCTTGTGTGCCAATGGCAATATTATTATACCCACTATCATTTTGCCGCTGCGACCACAAGCCTATGCTAATATTACCATCACCTTTTATTGCAGACTCAAATG
>JAFDZZ010000054.1:0-16626 GCA_018266715.1 Bacteroidota bacterium | reverse complement strand
ACATTTTGCCCGCCACCGGTTATGCTTGACATGGCATTATTGCCCACGGCTACATTTACATGGCCCGTTATTGGCCCTTTTATTCCTTTTAATGCACTGCTGCCAAAAGCTGTATTACCATTGCCGCTGGTATTATTTAACAAGGCGCTATCGCCAAAGGCAGATAAAAGTGTACCAGAAACATTATTAAAGCCTGCAGCAGCACCAATAAAGTAATTTTTTTTGCCCGTATTTAACTGGCCCATCCACAAATTATTTTGGCGAAGCATCAAAGGTTTGTTATCCAGCGTTCCCAAAAAATTTATGGCAGTATCGGTACCCGTATTTCCCGTTGTAAGCCAGCCTACTTTGGTATTGGCATTGGCAAGCCACACCCATTGTGTACCATCAAAATAATGAAAACCTGTACTGTCGGGCCCGGATTGATATACGAGCAAACCTGTTGCCGGTGCAGCAATAGCATTTTTTTGGGCCTTGGTCATTCTTGGAATAAGCATTCCCTTTGCCGTACTGGTAATATCTAATATGGCGCTATTGTCGGCCACAGCGCCTGTGGTATTCACCGCAAGGGATTGTGAAAAACTGCTTTGACTGAGTAGGATTGCAAAAGATACACAATAGGCTAAGCGTAGCATTGTTTTCATAAAATAATTTTAGGCTTATGATATACTGAATTTGAAAACGAACCCAAAATTATTTTACTTTCTATTTTTTGACAATACCGCAAATGGGGTATATGATTTTCGGCGATAATACATTTTCTCTGTTTTATTGCCAGTAATAAAAAGTAGGTAATTCAACTATTTCTTAATGCAAAATTTTAAATGGAATAAAGACTTACTATCGTAATTTTGATACCAACCTCACGGTTTTGTATATGAAATTCAAAACAATAATTGCCGTATTATTTTTATTCAGTTGCAAAGGCACAAAATTACCTGCCGAAGATTGTATGGGTCCTAAAATTAAAGATTGCGCCTGCACCATGCAATATGACCCGGTTTGCGGATGCGATGGTAAAACATACGGCAATGCCTGCGTAGCCAATTGCGAAGGGGTAAAATCTTTTACTAAAGGACCTTGCCCTTCAAAAAAAGAAAACCCATAATTAATTTTTTTGCGATGCACTCCATCATGACAAAATTTATAATAGTCAGCCTCTTTATTTTTAGCGCCATTTTTAGTAATGCACAGCGTTTTACCGGTTCTGAAAAAGCGCTGATTGAAAGCGGCGATACCTCAACCCTGCTCCGCATTATTCCCTTATCCGAACCCGTGGGTAAAAAGGCATTAAAAACAATTTCTTCCGATATAGACTGGAGCGACCCTTTGCTGCCCTTGCTTAAAATGAGAATGTTTAAGGCTGTTACCGATACCAGCCACAAAGGCGTGGGCATTGCTGCACCGCAGGTAGGCATTAACCGGAACCTTATTTGGGTAAAGCGTTATGATAAACTTAATGCCCCCTTTGAATTTTTTATTAATCCCAAAATTATCTGGCATTCAAAATTATTGCGCAAAGGCTTTGAGGGCGATTTGTCTTTTAAAGAAAACTGGGGAGATGTGGTACGCAGCCATTCTATACTGGTTTCTTATACCGATACTAATGGCGGGCAACATATTGAAATGCTCGAAGATTTTACCGCCGTAATTTTTCAACACGAAACCGATCACCTTTTTGGCATTTTATTAACCGACAGGCTGGCTGAGCAGCAAAATAAAAAATATACGCCTTATCAATCGTATAGAAATGGAGAATTGCTGCAGGAAGTAAATCCTTAATTCAAAAGTCCAAATTGCCTCAAATGATGGCGCACATGTTTCCCATGCAATAAAACCCATTCTTCAAAATTCAGGTTACCGAACACCGGGTGCAATGTAGTTTTAGCAGGGTTTTGCTCAAAATATTCAAAAAAATGGCGGGCGCTTTTCACTAAGTTTTCCTTTGCCTCATCAAGGCTTGCCGTACGCAGCGGCAAAGGTTTGTCCCCTATAATTTCAAGAGGCGCTTTGGTATTGGGCCTAAATTCTTTATCACTATAAATAAACGCTTTGTACTTGGGCAAATGTTCCTCGGATGTTACCAGGGGAATTATTTTTTTTTCGTATGAAATATCAAAAAAATCGGTGAGGTGTTCTGCCATTTCCTGGGCATTCATTACGCCCCATTTTCCGCTGGCCGATTGTGTTAAATTTTGCAGCAATGCCGGGAAATCATTTTTTAAAAACAAGATTTGTTGAGCTGTCATAAAGGTTCAGGAAGCTCCTGTACTATTTTTTTTTTTTGATCGATTACCTGGCAAAGGTTTCTAAATATTTCTTCAATGGAACCCTCGCCCTTTACCATTACCACCTTATTAAATTGCCGGTAATAATCTGCAACCGCTTCGGTTTTAAGCCGGTACTCTTCAATTCTTGCCCGTATCACCTGCTCATTGGTATCATCGCTTCGGCCGCTGGTTTGGCCACGTTTCAGCAGGCGTTTTACAAGCTCATCTTCCGAAACCTCTAAAGCAAGCATTACCGATATGGGCGCCTGTTTAAATTCCAGCAGTTTATCCAATGCTTCCGCCTGTGCGCTGGTGCGTGGGAAACCGTCAAATAAAAACCCGGTGGCATTTTTATGCTCATCCAATACCGTACTTATCATACCAATCACCACTTCATCGGGTACCAGTTGGCCTTTATCCATAAATTTTTTGGCTTCTACTCCCAATGCGGTCTGCCGGCTGATTTCTGAACGCAACAAATCTCCTGTACTCAGGTGACGTAAATGGTAGCGTGCCATTAACTTTTCACTTTGCGTACCTTTTCCGCTGCCGGGTGGGCCAAATAATATTAAATTGAACATATGCTATTGTAAATAAACTAAACTAATATGCCGGCTACTGTTTTTGGGCAGCGTTATTAGATAAAGTTAGTTTATAGTATGGGCAATGTAATAATAATTTGTAAATTTTACACATTAAAAGAAAAATTTTTGAAGTTTTATAAAAAACATTCCGGTTTTTTAAACAATGCCCCAATTAAACCCAGCCTTTGAAATAAAGCATTGAAAACTTACATTTGCAATATTCAATATTATAAACTATCTAATTATGGCCTCCTCAAAACTCAGCATATTGGCCGAAACGTTGATTGCTTCAGAAATCGTTTCGCTGGGAGCTACCATTAAGCAAAAGATTAATGCAGGCGAAAAGATTTTTAATTATACTATTGGAGATTTTGACTCTACGCAATTCCCCATACCTCTTGAGTTAAAATTAGCCATAATTGATGCCTATAATAATGGATTTACCACTTACCCGGCTGCGGATGGTGAGCTCGAGCTCCGGCAACAGGTATGCCGGTTTATGGAAACCCATTTGGGCATTACTTATTCCACTAATGAAATCTTAATTGGTGCAGGGGGCCGGCCGTTGATTTATGCAACCTACCGGGCCATTGCAGATAAAGGAGATAAGGTGATTTACCCGGTACCCAGCTGGAACAATAACCATTATGTTCATTTTACCGAAGGCAACCATGTACTGATTGAGGCAAGCCCGGAAAATAATTTTATGCCTACTGCGGACCAACTTAAACCACACATCAAATCCGCATCGCTGATTGCATTATGCTCCCCGCTAAATCCCACGGGAACCACATTTAACAAAGAAGAACTGGAAGCCATTTGTGATTTAATAATTGAAGAAAATAAAACCAGGGGCGAGAACGAAAAGAAACTATACCTGATGTTTGACCAAATATACTGGACCCTTACATTTGGTAGCACCACGCATTACAACCCGGTATCACTAAGGCCCGAAATGAAAAACTATACCATTTTAATTGATGGCATCAGTAAATCCTTTGCGGCAACCGGCGTGAGAGTGGGCTGGGCCATGGGGCCGGCTAACGTAATTGCAAAAATGCGTTCTATCAATAGCCATGTTGGGGCCTGGGCGCCCATGGCAGAGCAACATGCCGTTGCAGCGTTTTTTAAAAATGAAAACGCAGTAGAAAACTGGTTTGTACATTTTAAAAAAGAAATAGCTTTTCGGCTCGATGCAATTTATAACGGTATAAAAACTATGGCAGATGAAGGCTTGCCCATTGAGGCCATACCTCCGCAGGCGGCCATTTATCTCACCCTGCAAATAAATCTTGTGGGCCGCAAAACGGCAAATGGCAAAATTTTAAACAGCCAGGAAGAAGTTACCGCTTATATTCTTAATGAAGCCCGGCTGGCCATTGTGCCTTTTTATGCATTTGGCGCTTCAAAAAAGAGCGCCTGGTACAGGTTAAGCGTAGGCTGCAGTAAAAAAGAAGAAATAGATGAAATGTTGCACATGCTTAAAACTGCGTTGGAAAAAACCAGTAAAGTAGAAGCGCTTGCTTAATTTTATTGATTACCATAGATTTTTTTTGAACCCCCTTTAACAACCCGTTTTCTAATTTTAAAAATTAGAATTGCTCAATACCTGTTTAATTTTTTAATGGCCTTAGTACATGAAATATATTTCTCTTTCCTTTAAAACCCTTGCGTATGCATGGGTTTCATTGCTGCTGTTTTCTTCCTGCAACAAAAAACAAGCCGTTTCATTAATTGTTCACCACGCTGTAATTTATACCGTTGATTCTTCTTTTTCCGTTGCCGAAGCTATGGCTGTTGATAATGGAAAAATTATTGCCACCGGCAGTAACGAAAATATTTTAAACGCATACAACGCCGAACAAATGCTTGATGCCGAAGGAAAAGCTGTTTTTCCCGGCTTTATTGATGCGCACTGCCATTTTACCGGGTATGCAATGGATGGGTGGAAATGTGATTTGACAGGTACAAAATCCTGGAATGAAATAATTGTAAAAATAACGGAATACAGTAAAACGGCTCCCATGCAATGGATATATGGCCGTGGATGGGATCAAAACGACTGGCCCGAAAAAAAATTCCCCAACAATTCCTTACTCGATAGCCTTTTTCCCAACCGGCCGGTATATTTAAAAAGAATTGATGGCCATGCCGTAATTGCCAATAGCGTTGCGCTTAAAATAGCAGGCATTACTGCTGCAACAAAAATTGAAGGCGGCAGTATAGAATTGCTCAATGGAAAACCCAGTGGCCTGCTCATTGACAATGCTATGGATTTAGTGGAAGCAAAAATTCCGCTTATCAGCGATTCGCTGGCCAAAGTATATTTTGTAAAAATGCAAACCGCATGTTTTAATGACGGCCTCACCGGCCTGCACGATTGTGGCATAAGCGAGCACACCATTCAACTGATTGAAGAAGCCCAAAAAACCGATGATCTAAAAATAAAAATATTTGCCTTGCTTTCCGACTCTGCCCAATACTACGATAAATGGATTAATAAAGGGCGATATACCCACGGAAACCTTACGGTTGGCGGATTTAAATTATATGCAGATGGCGCACTGGGCAGCCGTGGCGCCTGCCTGCTACAGGATTATACTGATAAGCCCGGCTGGCGTGGGTTTTTGCTCAGCAAGCCCGAATGGTTTTTGCAGGTAGCCCAAAAACTTGCTACCTCAAACCTGCAAATGTGTACCCATGCCATTGGCGACAGCGGAAACAGGCAAATACTCAAAACCTATGCGGCAGTTTTAAAAGGAAAAAACGATAAACGCTGGCGCATTGAACATGCACAGGTAATTAATGAAAATGATTTTCACTATTTTTCCGATTACAATATTATTCCATCGGTACAACCTACACACGCCACCAGTGATATGTACTGGACCAAAGACCGGCTGGGTGAAGAAAGAGAAAAAAATGCCTACGCATATAAAAAACTGCTTCAAACCAATGGATGGATGCCCTTAGGAACCGATTTTCCCGTAGAAGACATCAGTCCAATTAAAACCTTTTTTGCCGCAGTAGTACGCAAAGATGCCAACGGCTTTCCTCCCAATGGCTTTCATGCAGAAAACGCACTGGGCCGGCAGGAGGCGTTAAGAGGCATCACCATATGGGCAGCAAAAGCTGCGTTTGAAGAAAAAGAAAAAGGTAGCCTGGAAAAAGGAAAAGCAGCCGATTTTATTCTATTGGATACCGATTTGATGCAATGCAACGAAAACCAAATTTTAAACACAAAAGTGCAGTCCGTATATTTAAATGGTGTAAAAGTTTGGGGCGTTAATTAAGTGTTGCATTTATTATTACCATCAACCACATTATACGATAGGTTCATTTAATTTCATTTATCTTTATTTGCACAAAATCATAAAAAATGAAAGTATTTATCCTGCTCAGCTTATGTACTTTTCCATTAGGTATTATGGCGCAAAAAATTCAATACCCCGCTACCCAAAAGGTAAACCAGTCCGATAATTATTTTGGAACAACCATAGAAGACCCCTATCGCTGGCTGGAAGACGATACGGCTGCAAACACCGCAGCCTGGGTTATTGAAGAAAACAAAGTAACACAAAATTATTTTGACCAAATCCCTTTCCGCCAAAAATTACACAACCGCCTTTCTGAACTGTGGAACTACCCCAAATATTCGGCGCCGGATAAAAACGGCAATTATTATAGCTTTTATAAAAACGACGGTTTGCAAAACCAGGCGGTGCTTTATATACAAAAAGGGATAACCGGAAACCCGGAAGTATTTATTGATCCCAATAAACTTTCTATAGATGGTACCGTTGCCCTGCAGGCTACGGCCTTCTCCAAAAAGCAACGCTACTTTGCGTACGCCGTTTCAGCATCGGGCAGCGATTGGCAGGAAATTTATATTATGGATGTAAACAGTAAAAAAAAGCTTTCCGATAAATTAGAGTATGTAAAATTTACAGGAATGAGTTGGATCGGCGATGAAGGGTTTTATTACAGCGGTTACAGTAAACCCAAAGAAGAAAAAACCAAGTACAGCGCCAAAACCGAGTATCAAAAAGTGTTTTATCATAAAGTGGGTACATCACAGGACCAGGATCTTCTCGTTTATGAAGACAAAGACCATCCGTTGAGATATGTAGGAGCCGGTGTTACCGAAGATGAGCGATTTTTAATTTTAAGCATTGCAGAAGGCACCGATGGAAGCGAAATAAAAATTAAAGATTTAAAAGATCCCTCTTCACAGGGGTTCATCACCCTGGTACCTGGGTTTTCCACTAATGCCGATGTAGTGGATAATAGTGGCGATAAAATAATATTAAAAACAAATAGCGGCGCACCCAATTATAAATTAGTATTGGCCGATCCCAAAAACCCTTCGGAAGCCAACTGGAAAACCATTATCCCCGAAGCCAAAGAGCCGCTTACTTTTGCCACAACGGGAGGCAATAAAATTTTTGCCGGTTACCTTAAAGATGCCAATACACTGGTGAATCAGCATGATTTTTCGGGAAAATTGGAACACCGCATTCAATTACCCGGTGTAGGTACGGCCGTTGGTTTTGGATCTAAAAAAGAAGACAACGAGTTTTATTATGTTTTCACTTCTTTTACCTATCCTGCCACAATTTTTAAATACGATATCCCAACCGGTAAATCCACCTTATATCGCAAGGCAGAAGTTAAATTCAACCCGGATAATTTTGAAACCCGCCAGGTTTTCTATACCAGTAAAGACGGCACTAAAGTGCCGATGTTTATCACGTATAAAAAAGGATTGCAACTCAATGGCCATAACCCAACTTTGTTATATGCATATGGTGGATTTAATGTAAATATCACCCCGTCTTTTTCGGTGGCCAACATTCCATTTATTGAAAACGGGGGTGTGTATTGCGTGGCCAACCTTAGGGGTGGCGGTGAATATGGGGAGCAATGGCATAAAGAAGGGATGCTGGAACACAAACAAAATGTATTTGATGATTTTATTGCAGCGGCAGAATATTTAATAAAAGAAAAATACACTTCTTCTTCAAAACTCGCCATAAGAGGTGGAAGTAACGGCGGCTTGTTGGTTGGAGCCTGTTTAACCCAACGGCCCGATTTGTTTAAAGTAGCCATTCCGCAAGTGGGAGTATTGGATATGCTGCGTTACCATAAATTTACGGTAGGCTGGGGCTGGGTTGTGGAATATGGCAGCAGTGATAAAAAAGAGCAATTTGATTATTTAATTAAATACTCCCCTTTGCATAATATTAAAAAAGGCATCTGCTACCCGGCTACATTAATTACCACCGCCGACCATGACGACCGGGTGGTGCCGGCACACTCATTTAAGTTTGCCGCAACGCTACAGGAAGCCCAGGGCTGCGCAAATCCCGTACTTATTCGGATTGACAGCAAAGCCGGGCACGGAGCCGGTAAGCCTACTTCAAAATCAATTGATGAAGCCGCCGATATCTGGAGTTTTGTATTGTATAATTTGGGCGCTGGTTTTTAATAATTCTATAATTGCACAATTCCGGATTTTATGGCATAAACGGCCAGGCCAACACGGGTTTTAATATTTAATTTAGTAAATAAAATATCCCGGTAGCCATCAACCGTACGGGGGCTTACGCCCATTTTTTCGGCAATTTCACGATAGGTTAACTCACTGCAGGCAAATTGTAGAAAATGATGTTCTTTATCGGTGAGTTCATGGGCCTTGAGCAAATTACCCGGGTCATCCTCCTTCCTGGAAAGGGCATGTATGATTTTCCCCGAAATTAATTCCGAATGATAAAATCCTTTATTTAAAATGGCTTCAATAGCCATTTTAAGTTCATTGGGGTGGGCGTCTTTTAAGATGTAGCCTGATGCGCCATTTCTCAACATCCGTAAAATAGCCGTTTCATTATCGTACATACTCAAGGCAAGCATGGCAACGGCTGGCTTGTTCTTCTTTATCCAATTTGCCGTTTCATATCCGTCCATCTCGGGCATATTAATATCCAGCAATACCATATCCGGCAACTCCCTGCTGTGCTCAAGTTTTTGTATAAATTCTTTACCATGATTTGCTTCAAATAAAATTTTATGGCCCAGGCTTTCAATGAGTCCTGCAAGGCCGTTTCGTAACAACGTGTGGTCATCTACTAAAACGATTTTAGCCATAGCATGCGTGTTATTTCAGCGTATAATAAATGTTTATTTGCGTTCCTTTTTCCGGCGCCGAGTTGATGGACAATTTTGCACCAATATAGGCTGATCTCGATTTCATGTTTCTTAACCCCAACCCGGATTTGGATGACGGCATGGCCGATTCAGAAAACCCTTTTCCGTCATCCGCAACAATAACCTGTAAATGCGGTTCATTAAATACCAGGGTAATGGTAACTTTTTTGGCCCGGGCATGTTTAATGGCATTTTGAATACACTCCTGAATCATTCGGTAAATAACCACTTCCGATTCCCGGGGCAGTGAAAAAGCTTTCCCGGATGAAAAATATTCCCCTTCAATAAACCCTCCGTCCTGCAATACGGTAACTTCTCTTTTTACGGCTTCCTGCAACCCAACATCAACAAACATTTCGCCATTAAGGCTTTTGCTCAATGACCTCAAATCATCAATAGCTTTTGTAATTAATGCTGTAGTATTGCCCAGCTTTTCCCTTACGGCACCTTCCATTTGATCCGTATTAAGCATATTCAGGTTAAGCTTGGCAAGGCTCAGCACCTGGCCTACATTATCGTGTATTTCCTGGCTAATTGTGGTAAGGGTTTGCTCCTGTGTTTGCACCTGTGCTTCAATTAACGATTGCTGAAACTCATTTTGCATTTTTAATTTCTCTGCCCTGCTTTTTTGCTGTTTTTTGGAAAACAACGTAGTTAATAACAACAAAAAAAAACCCAACACCAAAAGGGTAATTACAAAACCAAATAAATAAAATTTAAAATCAAGTTGCATTTTTTTTCAATTGCCTATGGTGTAAAATAAATGCCGTAATATAAGAGCCATACAACACTACCAATAAATTGTTATTAATTAACTTAAATAATTTGCCATACTCATCCAGGTTATTTGCTTTAATATATGGGTTCAAAAAATTATAGCCCATTTCACCAAGGCAAAACAATAATAAGCCCGATGCGATCCAAAAAAAATAATTGCTAAACAAGGATTCTTCCGTTTCTTTCCTGAATAAATCTATTAAATAAAAACAAACGGCTAAGGTTACACAAATATCGCCCAGTATTACGGTAAAATAAGGCCCTTTATATGCAGATTGGATAAACTGGCCTACAATGTTTAGCAAATTAAATAACAGAAAAAGGATAAATATTACTTTTCTGCTAACCCGCTCTCCGTGCAAATAAATAAAAAATAAATAAAAAGAAAATTCAATAGGCAGGGAAAAAGTGTACACAAGTTTTGCTGCATCCCTCATATTATTTCCCGACAGGTACAAATTAATAAGCTCTACTAAGCAAATTAAAAGTAAAAACAAGGGGAGATAGTGCAATTTGGTTTTGCGGGTTTCTCCCCAATAAATAATACCGGTTATAAGTGCCAAAAACTCTACAAATAAATAAACCTTAAACTCCATCATTAGGGATTTAAAACACCATGGTTTAATGGCGAAATACTGGTTGAGTCAGTTGAAGCCGCCCCGCCCGCTTTTTCGGTTGCCACAAAGGCAATGCTCATTTTACTCAAATCTTTTACATCCTGGGGAAATCCGTTTTCCACCACATCTTTATATGCCGTAAAATAAAAACGGATGCCATCAACTTTTGTGTCGGCTAAGATTTTAGTGAGGGTATTCCGTAAGTCGGCGTTCATTTCAAACCAAACGGTTTCGGTTTCCCTTTTTTTAATTTCTGCACTTAAAATAGTGGCTTTGTTGTTTAAGTACGTTTGGTGTAAAGTACTTAATTCACTTAGGGTAATTGCTTTTGTTGACATAAAATAAAAATTTAAAGATTAAAAAAAATGAAATTAATATTAGATGCTTCACAATAGGCGTAGGATAAAACAGTACGGTTTGGGCCTTTAAATTAACCGGCACGAATTAACCATAATAAAAATAAGACAATTTTTTTATTATAAATCAATTCATTATATAAGTTGCGTAAAAAATATTATTGAATTTCCTTTGGTTAAACCCAAATAAACCCCTTACCTTTGCAGCCCGAAAATTTCGGAATATTTATTTCAATAGCCGGGAGGGATAGCTACCGGTTATAAATTAAAATAAAACAATATGAGTAAATTACATTTCACCACAAAGCATGAAAATGCAGCTACCGTAAAACGCAACTGGTATGTTGTGGACGGTACTAATCAAACTGTAGGCCGCATGTGTGCAAAAGTTGCTTCGGTGCTTCGTGGAAAAAACAAGGCCTGTTACACCCCACACGTGGATTGCGGGGATTTTGTTATCATCATCAATGCCGATAAAGTAAAGTTTACCGGTAATAAAAATGAAGACAAAGATTATTTAACCTTTAGCGGGTATCCCGGGGGCCTTAAAGCAGAAGTTGCAAAAGACTTATTAAAACGCCGGCCCGACATGCTCATTGAGCGTGCCGTAAAAGGGATGCTTCCTAAAAACAGGCTGGGCCGTAAATTGTTTAAAAAACTCTTTGTTTACGCCGGTACAGAGCATCCGCATGGCGCTCAGCAACCCAAAGAACTCACATTTCCTAAATTAACTCCAGCCACTTCAGGCGCAAAAAAATAATTTAAATAAATGGAAAAGCAAAAAAACGCCGTAGGCCGTAGAAAAGAAGCTGTAACCCGGGTTTTCTTAAGTAAAGGTGAAGGCTCTATTACCATAAACGGTAAAGATTATAAAACGTATTTCCCACTGGTGTACCTGCAAAACCAGGTAGAAGCGCCTTTAAAGGCTACCGAGTCAACCGGTAAATATTCAATAGTAATAAATGCCACTGGAGGCGGCGTAAAAGGCCAGGCCGAAGCGGCAAAGCTGGGCATTGCCCGTGCTTTAATTGAATTGAGCGCAGATTTTAGACCCGCTTTAAAAGCTGCCGGTTTGTTAAGGCGTGACCCCCGTTCTGTAGAACGTAAAAAACCGGGCCGTAAAAAAGCAAGGAGAAGCTACCAGTTCAGCAAACGTTAATCATTACTCAACTACTTTAATTATAAAAAATGGAAAATAACACTTCCTTACAACAGCAACTTTTAGAAGCCGGCGTTCATTTTGGTCATTTAAAGAAAAAATGGAACCCAAAAATGTTGCCTTATATTTTTGCAGAAAAAAAAGGGATTCATATCATAGACCTTAATAAAACCGTAGAAGGTTTGCAGGAAGCTGCAGCAGCAATGAAAGCCATTGCCCGCAGTGGAAAAAAGATCATGTTTGTAGCCACTAAAAAACAAGCCAAAGAAATAGTAACCGAGTGCGCCCAACGGGTAAATATGCCCTACGTTACCGAACGTTGGCTGGGGGGTATGCTTACCAATTTTAACACCGTTCGAAAAAGCGTTAAAAAAATGCAAAGCATTGAAAAATTGCTTAACGACGGTAGTGCAGAAAGCCTCAACAAAAAAGAAAAACTTACCCTGAGCCGGGAAAAAGAAAAAATGGAAAAAGTGCTGGGTGGTATTGCACAAATAAGCCGGATTCCCGCTGCATTATTTTTAGTGGATATTGGCCATGAGCATATTGCATTGGCAGAAGCCAAAAGGCTTGGCATCAACACCATTGGTATGGTAGATTCCAATTGCGATCCCAATAAAGTTGATTTTGCCATTCCGTCAAATGATGATGCCACAAAATCAATTGCCATTATTACCAATTACATTACCGCAGCCATCGCAGAAGGCCTTCAGGAACGCCAAAACAGTAAAGACGAGGAAGAGCAGCATGAGACTGAAGAAACCGCAGCCGCCCGGGCATCCCGCTTTGAACAAAAAGATTCAGACGGGGATGATAAAGGCAAGCGAGCCCGTAGTGGTACCGGCACTAAACGCCGCTTTCCAAGTGCAGGTGGCGGTGGCAGAAAGCCGGCAGCAAAATAAGCTCACGCAAAAAGATTATTAACAGTAAAACGAAATTCCTAACGGGAATTATGGAGTAATAAAAATGAGTGTAACTATTACAGCAGCAGATATCAATAAATTACGCCAGGCAACCGGCGCTGGTATGATGGATTGCCGCAAAGCATTAACCGAAGCAAACGGAGATTTTGAAGCCGCTATTGACTGGCTTCGTAAACAAGGCCAAAAAGTAGCCGCAAAACGTAGCGATAGAGAAGCCAAAGAAGGCGTTGTGATTGCACAAACCAATGCCGACAATAAAACCGGTATTGTAGTTTGTATTAGCTGCGAAACCGACTTTGTGAGTAAAAACGCAGAATTTGTGGCTTTTGCCCAAAGCATTGCCGACGCTGCAATTGCCAACAATGTAAAATCTGCCGAAGAATTAAACGCCGTTTCTATCAATGGCGCAAAAGTAGCCGACCTAATCAATGATAAACTTGCCGCAATTGGCGAAAAAATTGAGGTTTCTAAATTTGAACGTGTAGAAGCGCCTTATGTAGCCAGTTATATCCACGGGGCTTACCGTATGGGTGTTTTAGTAGGATTAACCCAACAGGCTGAGGAAGCCGGTAAAGATGTGGCCATGCAAATTGCCGCTATGAACCCATTGGCTGTTGACGAAACCTCTATTCCTGCCGATGTGGTGGAAAGAGAAAAAAATATTGCCATTGAAGTGGTAAAAGCGGAAGGCAAGCCGGCAGAAATGGCTGAAAAAATTGCCATGGGAAAACTCAATAAATTTTTTAAAGAAAACAGCTTGCTGGCCCAGGCATTTGTAAAAGATAACAGCAAATCGGTGGCAGATTATTTAAAAAGCATCAGCCCGGATTTAAAAGTAACGGAATTTAAAAGAGTGGCACTTGGATAAAAATTCCAGCCAATTTCTTAAAAGCGGAAACCAATGGTTTCCGCTTTTTTTATCCCACAATAAAAATGCCGCAGTAAATACTGCAGCATTTATAGTTAAAATTGCACACTTAAAAACATCATTTAAAACTCCCCGAAAAACACCAAAGCAACCCCTATGCCTGGTGTTTTTCTACGGAGTCAGGAAATTCCTTCTAAAAATCCTGTGACCTTCTAATCAATAATTAGGATACAAATAAAGCAAAAGAGGAAAAAACAACCTATAATCCAAATGGATGATTTTTACTTTGTTTTTAGTTTTTGTAAATTGGATAAAATCTGCGGTTCCCCATATGCGGTTAAAAATCATATCCCCGTTTTTTCTATTACTCTGCATCCCGCTGATTAGCGGGGCGCAGTTAGTAAAACGATACAATACCTTTAGCTATGGTGTAAATAATGGCCTTTTACAGAGCAGTATTTTAGATATGGCCATTGATAAAAATAATTTTTGCTGGATATCTTACCCCAATGGCATACAAAAGTTTGATGGTAACACTTTTACCAATATCCCTGTACAAAAAGGGTTGCCCGATGATAAGGCCGTTACCTTCCTTCGGTTAAGTAACGGGAACCTGATCATTATGCATGCACAAGGCATCAGTTTATATGATGTGGAGTCAAATTATTTCAAGCAGGTAGTCTATTTCAATAAAACCCCTGAAGACGAAATTACATTACTGGGCGAATATGGTCATGTGGTTTACCAGTGGAATTCATTTGATGAAATAGTGGGCTTGGATCTTACCACGTTTAAGGAAGTTTCAAGAAAAAAAGTTGGCTTTCCTCCGGGTGTTGGTCGCAAAGAAGTCAAACTCTCTTCTAATATTAAAAATGGTAATATTATTTTGTATTCGGGTGGTCATATTATTCTTTGGAGTTTTAAGAATTCAGCCATGATTGGGGAACCTTTAAAAATTCCCAATACCCTTCCCGGATCTTTTTACCTCATCAGCCCCACCAAAGCCTTGTTTGCGCAGCATTATAAAGCCACTTTCCTAAATTCCTTAAGTTTTGAAGACGGTAAAATTACCACACTTTTTCATTTAAAATATATTGCCGCTGTGGTGGGTGGCCGTTGTGATCTTCTGCAATGGGATAATAAATTTTTATTTTTGTATAAGAACACTCTTTATGAGTCCGACTCCAGTTCCCCCTGCCCAAAATCCAAAATTGTAAATTTCCAGGGGCAGGATATCAGCAAAATATCTTCCTTTTCCCACATCAAAATAGATAATTTTGGAAACCTTATTGTAAGTACCGTTCAGGATGGAATAAGAAAAATTATTAAAAATAATTTTCCCATCAACCTGTACAGCGCAAGCCCTGCTTCAAATAATTTTGTACTGAGTGTATTGCCGGACAAGTCCAATAACAATATTTTGGCCGGCATCATGGGTAATGGCGTGTTTGTATTTGATACCCTTCAGCAAATCAAAAAACATATCAACTCATCAGTATATGGGTTGGGCAGTAAAACCCCTGTGGCCATAATTAAAAACAGGAACAATGAGTATTTAATATTTTATTGGGCAGAAAAAGTAGTATGGAAACTCAATCAAAATTTATCTCAGCCTGTGCCGTTACCCATCATTTGTAAGGATACTTCGTTAAGCCCTTCCATACGGTATTACACCAAAACCGCTTATCTGGATGACCATACGGCAATGGTAGTCTCAGAGAATAAATTATATAAAATAAACCTGGTTAATAATACCATTCGATGCCATTTGATTACATCGGGCTTACCCATGAGCGCCCTGGCCTATAACGCTTCCATTATTACCCATACAAAAGATTCGCTCTATTTTTTTGATACGGCTTCTATAACGCTGGTTAAAAAAATATATTTTCCCAATACGGGTGGTGTACGCAGTTTTGCAAAAGGGCTACATGGTGAAATTTATTTAGGAACCAATAAAGGCGTTTATCATATTGATACTACAGGGAAAATTGTGCAGCATTGGGATAAAAAATGGGGGCTTCCGGATGAATGTATTTACGCCATTGAAATAGATAAACAGGGAAGGCTCTGGTGCAGCACCAATAAAGGCCTTATAAGGATCAATAAAAGCAACCAGGTACTAAGCCTTACCCGTGAAGACGGTTTGCAGGAAAATGAATTCAACACCAATGCTGTTTTTAAAGCGCCTGATGGCGAGATCTTTTTCGCGGGCGTGAGAGGCATCAGCAGTTTGTACCCGTCGAGCATTCGCGGATTCGAAGAAAATGCCGATATACTGATCACCGGTATCAAAGTAAATAACGAAGATGCCTTTGCCGATACCGCCATGTGGAATATCCGCAGCCTGGAACTTCCGTATAACCGGAATTCATTGTCATTCGACTTCATCGCCATTGCCGACAACAATCCCAGGCAATACGTGTATCAGTATATGATGGAAGGTATCGATAAACAGTGGATACAAAACGCCGACCTGCAAACTGTTCGATATCATTTGCAACCCGGTACGTACGTATTTAAGATATATGCATCCCGCCAGTTCGACAAGGATGCAAAACCCCTGAAGGAGATCCACATCATTATTCACCCGCCTTTCTGGGAAGCATGGTGGTTCCTGACCGGTATCGGGCTGCTTTCATTGCTGCTGATCGCTTACATCGTGAACCGGTATAACCAGCGCCGGTATGAAAAGAAACTGGCCGAACTGGAAAGCGAGAAGAAGGTTCAGTTAGAACGGGAGCGTATCTCCCGCGACCTGCATGATAGCATCGGCGCCTACGCCAACGCGGTGCTGTACAATACCGAACTGCTGGAAAAAGAAAATGACCCCACGGAACGGTA
Organism: Bacteroidota bacterium; assembly: GCA_018266715.1. Classification (GTDB taxonomy): domain Bacteria; phylum Bacteroidota; class Bacteroidia; order Chitinophagales; family Chitinophagaceae; genus Ferruginibacter. The sequence continues at coordinate 24 of JAFDZZ010000054.1, read as the reverse complement.
CGGGTTGATGAGCGACCTGCGCTT
>JAFDZZ010000053.1:3653-4257 GCA_018266715.1 Bacteroidota bacterium | reverse complement strand
TTTATCAAAACAATGCTCGCTAATCCATGCCGCAATTTCGCCGCCAATACCGCCTGTAAGTGTATCTTCATGAAGCACCAGTATTTTTCCGGTTCTGTTCACAGCTTGTTGCAAGGCATCATAATCCATCGGAAGCAGGGTTCGTAAGTCAACAATGTCCACAGAAATTTGAGGGTGCTTAGCCGCATACTCCAGCGCCCAATGCACTCCTGCGCCATAGGTGATTATAGAAAGATCTTCCCCTTGCTTTACCAGTTTGGCTTTTCCTATTTCCACTTCATAGTAATCTTCCGGCACCGGTCCGCTGATACTTCGGTATAAAGCTTTATGTTCAAAAAACATTACCGGGTTGGGGTCATTGATGGCAGCAATGAGCAAGCCTTTAGCATCGTAAGGCGTGGAGGGATATACTACTTTCAGTCCCGGCGTGTGGGCAAACCAGGCTTCATTACTCTGGCTGTGAAAAGGGCCGGCGCCTACGCCGCCACCGGTGGGCATACGAATCACCACATCGGCATTTTGCCCCCAACGATAATGGATTTTTGCCAGGTTATTGATTATTTGATTAAACCCAACCGTTACAAAATCGGCAAATTGCATTTCC
>JAFDZZ010000053.1:0-3534 GCA_018266715.1 Bacteroidota bacterium | reverse complement strand
TCTGCAATATCCTGTCCCATTAAAATGAGCTGTTCATGCTTTTGCATGCTTTGTTTTAATGCTTCGCTTATGGCTTCTATAAAACGTTTTTCCCGTATTTTTTGTGATGGGCCATTTTCAGTTTCTTTTAGTTTTGAAAACCGGCTTCCGCCAGGCAACGGTTGCCGGGAAGGCTCGTTAAACGCCGGACCCTTTCTTTGAGCATAAACATCACTCAATTCCTCCGGGGTATTAGGCAGGATGGGCGGTGCGGTATAAGCTGCCTGTAATTCCCGTTCAATATAATCTTTTGCTTTTGTTTTAATCTCTATTAATTGCTGCCCGGATAAAATCTTTTCTTCCGAAAGCCAATTTTCAAAATTCTTAACCGGATCTTTTTTCTCCCACAGCTCAAACAATTCTTTAGGAACATATTTTACGCCGCTGGCTTCTTCGTGCCCACGCATCCGAAACGTCATGCATTCTATTAAATACGGTTTTTGGTTTTTGATGCAATAATCCCTTACTCCTTTAATGGTATCATAAACGGTAAGAATATTATTTCCATCTATCTGTACCCCTTCCATACCATAGCCGGCAGCTTTATCAACAAGGCTTTTGCAACGATACTGTTCTTTAACCGGGGTGCTTAACCCATAGCCATTATTTTCTATAACAAAAATTACCGGCAAATCCCAAACCGCAGCCGTATTTAATGCTTCATGAAAATCCCCTTCGCTGGTGCCGCCATCACCGGAAAAGGCCAGGGCAACTTTTTGGGCTTTTTGCAATTTATAAGCCAGCGCTACACCATCCGCAATGGCCAGTTGCGGCCCCAGGTGGCTGATCATCCCGCAAATGTGATGCGCTTTACTGCCAAAATGAAAACTGCGTTCCCGCCCTTTACTATAGCCATCTTTATTCCCCTGCCATTGCATAAATAATTTTGACAAAGGCATATTGCGGCCCGTAAAAACGCCCAAATTCCGGTGCAACGGCATAATCCACTCATCGGGTTGCAATGCCGCCGTAGCTCCTACGGCAATGGCTTCCTGGCCTATTCCGCTAAACCATTTACTAATTTTTCCCTGCCGGAGCAATACCAGCATTTTTTCTTCTATTAAACGGGGAAGCACCAACGATTTATATAACGCTATGAGCTGTTCGTTGGATAAATCTTGTCTTAAAAACTGCATGTTGCAATTTCAGTTTTAATAATGATATGAGCAAGGAAAGATTTTTTTTGAACCACTCATCGTTTTTTACCCGGTTGCATTTTTCAAAATCCTATAAAATTATATGTTTAAAATCCATCTATTAATCTTTAATTTTGCTGCTCCATTAAAAAAACCTAAAACGGTAGCGCAATGCTTAGTGTAACTAAAATATTCCGGTTTGAAATGGCCCATGCACTATACGGCTATGCCGGAAAATGCAAAAATATACACGGCCATTCTTATGTATTACACGTTACCGTACAGGGCAGTGGTACACCTGATGGCTATTTACCTGCTCCCGGTCTCATTTTTGATTTTAAAGATTTAAAAAAAATTGTGGATGACCTGATTCTTCAAAAATTAGATCATCAACTGGTATTGTCCGAAACCTATTTAAAAGCCAACCCGGCTTTTAAAGCTTCAGAAAATTTAGTGGAATGGACTATGGAGCCATCTGTGGAAAATATTTTACTCTTTATCCGTGGGCAACTGCAGCTTCATTTTCCCAAAGAAATACAGTTGTTAAAACTAAAACTTTTTGAAACGGCCGATTCCTATGCAGAATGGGGTAATAGCCTGTAATAAACAGCAAGGATTAAAAATGCTTCATTTGTGAAATTTTATACTGTTGTGTGAGGCTGTGGAGCTAACGGATTTTTTTTAAGTAATGCCGATAATGCCATTAATACAAATGTGGCCAACGACAAAAACAGCAAACTACCGGCAATAAAAAATACCATAAAGTAAGGTTTTAACCCGGCCATCATGCTGCTAAAAGGAACCGACTGGTGCTGTACTTGCCAAACTCCTTTAATAAACCCTGCGATCACCAATGAAAGCCAAAAACAAAGCAGGGAGCCATTGGCCACCCAATACAACCTATTAAACTTTTTTATTTTTTCCGGGGAAATTTTTTGGGATTTTTCAATACTATCAAATACAAACGCCAATAATAACATGGTATTAATCCCAATGGTTGCCCCCATGGTATGGCCAACCGTAACATGGGTACCATGCGTATAAATATTTATTGCCGGTATGGACATGGGTATGGCCAGGGCCAGCGTAAAGAAAATCCAAAAATCGGCAGCCATTAAGAATTTATACGGTACATAATGAAAATATTTTATTGCCGTGCTTAACGATTTTTTCCAAAGGAAAATGATGCGTACCAATAACAGGAGTTCCGTCATACTCACCACATACGCAATATTTTTTATAACTGCATGGGTAGGCAACGTGTAAATATGGTGGCCCCAGTTGAACATAAGGTTAAACAATCCTAAAAAATAAATACCAAAAGCTATTTTTGAAAAACCATATTCGGTTGACCCGGAAATTTTATCCATTAAATAAATACTGCTTCCGTAAATGAGCATATTCCATGAGCCTACCATAGCCCCGTATGATTTCCACTGAATGGTTAATTCATGAACAACGTTACTTCTAAAATAGGGAATGAGCCATAAATTCGATTCCAGGTAAGTGAATAAAAAAAAGCAAAACCCGGTTAACCACATCCAGATATATACCGGTTGCTTTTTAAACGATTTTAACGATTTTAAAAAATTGATCAACAGCACAATCCAAACGATAGTTATAGGAACGGCCAGTGCCGGGTTAAACTCCCAGTACTCCCGCCCTCCAAAAATGCCGAAAACATAAGAGCCTAATATGATGAGTGTGGTAAGCAAAAAAAGGATATAGGCCCATTTGAGCAATTTCCAGGAAAATAAATTTGCCGACAAATACTCCTTTAAATAAATGAATGCACATGTGGCAGCTCCAAAAATTATCCAAAAAACTACAGAAGAAACATGCAAAGGCCGCACCCGTTCAAACGATAACTGGTTTTTTAAAAACCCCGGTGCTATATATTGCAAAGCGCCTATCCATCCAAAAAACATACCCAATAACAGAAGGCAGAGTACCGTTATTAAGAAATGACGCAGAATAGTATCTTGTTTAATGCCGGATGGTGCCATCGTAATTTATTTTAAATAAGCCGGGATTGCTTTTTCCGGAAGAGTCCACCGATTTAAGGTAAGCCACAAGGTTACTGATTTCCTGCCCGGATAATTGAAATTTTGGCATTACCACCGTACCAGAACTGAGGAAAGCTTTGATGTATTCAGGGCCACCTTTTGCATATACATTGGTTAAGTCCGGGCCCAGGTAGCCCCCTAACCCATACACCTGGTGACAGGAATTGCATCCTTTTTGCTGCCAAACGAATTTACCTTCGTCGGCAGCTGTACTCATGGCACGGTCGTTTTGCAAAAAATTAATATAAATGCAAATCGTATAAAGTAAAAAGGAAAGTATCAACAAAAAAGCA
>JAFDZZ010000052.1:11029-13853 GCA_018266715.1 Bacteroidota bacterium | reverse complement strand
ATCGGTATTTTTCCATTTTGGTAAATACGGTGTGTGTTTTCTATTACTACTATTGCGTCATCTACAATAATTCCTAAACCAAACAACAACCCAAAGAGAACAATAAAATTCAGGGTTACCGAAGTGCCAACTATTAAATCGGCAACGGGTAAAAACAAAAAGGCAACAAATACACTTAAGGGAACGCTAAGGGCAACAAAAAATGCATTGGTGGCCCCCATAAAAAACATGAGGATTACCAGTACCAAAACAAACCCAATGATGATAGTGTTTACCAGTTCGTTGAATGAGGTTTCGGTGGCTTTGCTGGTATCGCCGGTGATCATTACATTAAGCCCGGGAGGCAATTGCCCCGTTTCTTTCATGTGGGCAACCGTGCCTTTAATTTTTGAAGCGGCTTCAATAAGGTTTTCACCGGCACGCTTTACAATATTTATGGTGATTACATTTTGGCCATTAAGCCGGGCATAACTTTCTTTTTCTTTTACCGTATCTACCACTTCGGCAATATCCCTCAAATAAGCCCATCCGCCCTGTGCGCTGCTGCGCACTATAATATCCTTCATGCTTTTAGCGTCAACAAACTGGCCCTTTACTTTTAAGGTGCGTTCCATTGAGCCTACATCTATTTGGCCTACGGTAATATCGTGGTTCTCCCTGCTTATGGCATTTTCAATATCCATAAAAGAAATCCTTGTGGCTTCCATTTTATAAGGATCTGCATTTACCTGTATTTCCCTTTCGGGTGCACCAATAATATCGGCACGGTTTATTTCAGGATAATTTTCAAATTCATCCTGGAGGTCTTCGGCATATTTTTTTAGTTTGAGGCCATCGTAATCGCCGCTGATGTTTACATACATGATGGGCATTTCGCTAAAGTCAAACTCTTTGGCTACCGGTTCAGAAGTGAGGTCATTGGGTAAATCTGATTTTGCCCGATCAATGGCATCCTGAACTTTTTGTTTGGCTATTTCGGTTTTAATATCGGTGTCAAATTCAATAATTATAAGGCTGTAATCCTGTTGGGAGATGCTGTTAATTTTGTTCACCTTGGCGCCGCTAATGCCTTTCAGTTCTTTTTCAATGGGCTGGGTTACCAGGTTTTCAATGTCTTTGGGTGAGTTGCCTGCATAAATTGTGGTAACGCTGATGGTGGGTACAACAATATCCGGAAATTGCTCTTTGGGTAAGGTATTGAATTTAATGAGGCCGTAAGCGGTAATGATGATGGCAATTACATAAATAGAGATGCGGTTATCCACCGACCAGCTTGTGGGTGAAAATTCTTTAAATTTTTTAGAAATTCCCTCAGTCAGTTTCTTCATAAAATCTTTTTAATCAATTAAAGTTGGTCATTAATTAGAAGCGGTAATTACCTGCTGCCCTTCATATAAATCCTGGTAACCTTCCGTGATTAATTGCTCCCCGGCAGATAAGCCGGTTTTCACTTCCACCATTTCACCAAAGGCTTCGCCAATATTGATGTTTTTTTTGCGTGCAAACAGTTGCCCGTTTGAGGATTTTTGAAGCACATATACATACTTTCCTTTTTCGTCATTTTGCACGGTGTTTACGGGGATTACCAATGCATTAGAGGCCGCATAGTCCTGTATTTTAATAATGGCCGTTTGGTTGGGTTTAAGCGCTGCATCTTTGGGTAATTTTGCTTCGGCCACAAACCCAATCATGTTGTTACCAATGGATTGGCCTATAAAGGAAATGACACTGTTGTAGGTTTTGTTTACATCGGGCAAAGAAATTACAACCGGCGTACCGGTATGTAGCCTTGAAATATAATTTTCAGCAACGTTTGTAACGGCCTTAAGATTGCTGGTATTTACAATTTTAATTTGCGGAACGCCCTGTGCGTTCATACCGCTGAAAATTTCACCTACCCTGATATTGACTTCATCGGCAATACCAGTTACATCACTGATTACATTAGAGGTATTCAATTGCTCCTGCGCCACTTTTATTTGTTCATTGGCTGCACTCAATTGGTTTTCGAGGCTTTCCACATTTGTTTTTGCAGTGATTAATTGTACTTCGGTGCCAATGCCTTTATCCCAAAGGTTTTTTTGGCGCTGGTAAACATTTTTGGCAAAATTCAACTGTGTTTTAATTCCATCGGTTTGCCGGCGTGCCGCTGTTACCGACTGGCGAAGAATGGCATCATCCAACTTTAATAATAACTGGCCTTTTTTTACCAGCTGCCCTTGCCGTACATATACCGCTTTAACCTGTGCCGGACCCATACGGGGTGTAATGGCTGAAATATTATCGGCATCTATTTTACCCCTTAACTCAATAAAGTGTTGAAAGTTTTGTATGGTAACCGGCGCAATAGCTACGAGTTTTGCATATTTTGCGGAAGCCTCACCCGTATCCAAAATGGCCAGTTCATCTTCCAGCTTTTTTATTTCCAACTCATTTTTTTCCTGTGCTTTTTTTAATTTTTCCAGGGCCGTTTTTTTGTCGTTGATGGATGCATTGTTTTCTTTGGGGCTTTTATTGCCGCAAGAGCCTGCAACCAACAATAAAACAACTACGCTTAAAATTTTTGTTGCTTTTTTCATGTGTATGTTTAATTGATACCTTTTAAATTGATGGATTATAATTTGCCGATGGCCTTTAAGTAGTCTATTCTTGCAATAATGGCATCGTAAATGGCGCTGTAATAATTATTTTGGGCCACTTTAAGCTCTGCCTGGGCATTATAGATTTCCTGCTGGCTTCCCAGCCCCTGTTCAAATTTTAATTTTGTGCTGTTATATACTTTTTCGGCCAGTAGTTTATTTTGTTTTTGCACATCCATAGTGAT
>JAFDZZ010000052.1:0-10993 GCA_018266715.1 Bacteroidota bacterium | reverse complement strand
GCTTTCAATTGCTCAATGCTGTTGTTGGTTTTTTCTAAAGCAAATTTGGCCTGGTTAATTTTACTTCTTTTGGCAAACCCATCAAAAATAGTAAAGGAGATATTAAGCCCCACCATGGATGTGGTGAACCATTTTTTATCCGAGAAAAAATCAAACTTACTGCGTTGTGCATTTTTTTGATAACTGGCAAAAGCGCTCAATGTGGGGATATAGCTTAACCGGTACCGCCGGATGTTGAATTGGTTTAACTCTTTGGAAACATTCAATGCCTGCAACTCCTTACGGTTATTATAATCATAAGCACTGTCTAAAAGATTTTCTTTAAGCATGTCTTCGGTTAAGGTATCGGCGAGCCGTAAACTGTCTTTTTGAGGAATGTTGAGTAAAAATTTTAAGGCCGTATTGCCTGCATTGAGTTGCCATTGGGCTTTTTCTTTTTCGGTAACCATATTGTTGAGCAGAACGGTTACTTTATCCACATCGAGCCTTTCGGCAAACCCGTTATTGAAAATTTCACGGGTGTTATCGAGTAGCTTTTGTGTAGTAAAAATATTGGCATCTATGGAGGTTATTTGCTGTTTTCCTACCACCAGTTGATAATAGATTTTCTCCACATTCACTTTAATTTGCTCTTTGGTTAATTCGGCCTGCAGTCCGGCTAATTTTAATGTGGCATCCCTGGCCTGGAGCCCAACAAATACCTGCCCGTCAAATAAAATCTGGCGTACATCAATACTACCGCTGCTATTGTATTTGGTGCCAAATTGAACAGGCATATAGGTGCCGGGCTGGCCGCCAAAAAATTCGGCAGGAATAAGACTGGTTGGTAATTTTAAATAATCGGTAAACTGGGCGCTGCTGTTTATTTGGGGCAACGCCACCGCTACAATTTCATTATTGGCCTGTTGCTGTATCCTTACATCCAGTAAAGCATTTTTTACCGTTACATTATTTTGCATAGCGTATTCAACCGCCTGCTTTACCGTGAACTCATGCGTTTTTTGGGCCATAAGTGTAGGGCATAAGCCGGCTATCAACAGGGTAAGCAGTACGGCTCTTTTAAAAAATTTCTTCATCATTTGTAACGCTTATTTTTTTTTCTTTTGTTTTTTTTGTTCGGCGAGGTAATGCACCAGTAGTTCGTATCCTTTTGGTGTTACCAACCCAAATAAGAAATTCTTCAATATTTCCAACTGCAGTTCCAGCAGGCTTTCATTAAAGGTTGTTCTAAACTCCGGGTTAAAAAGCAGCATAATGCTTTCCACCCTGAATTTTGCCAGTACGGCTGTATTTATATCCGAACGAAACAGTTTTTCTTTTATACCCCTCAATAAATTAGTATGAAATACATTGTACAAATATTGATCCTTATGCTTTTTAAACTTTATATAAACTTTCGGGTGGTATTTTTGAAGGTCGTTGAGCAGGGATGGGTTTATGGTTGGGATGAGACCTTGCAGCATATCCATTGCCAAAATGATTTCATGAATGGCATTTTCCGAGTCGGAAATATTACAACTGCAATCGGATTCATTGGCCTTGAGCATATCATTAATGATGTCGCCCACAAGCTCCTCTTTATCTTTAAAATGCTGATAAATGGTTTTTTTACTCATGCCCAGATGCGTGGCAATATCATCCATACTCATGCTGCGAAGCCCGTATTTTAAGATGAGCAGGCTCGCTTCGGTTTTTATTCTTTGCCGGGTATCCGGTATCATCAAATTCATGGCGCAAAACTAAGAAAACTTTTTTTGTAAAAATAGTTTCCATCCATTTATTTTGCCATTCATCATTATAATTTTGGGGCAGAAGGGGCTAAATACGCTGTTTTACGTATGGTTTTTGTCGGCTGAGTAATGCGTATTCCTATCTTTGGCTAAATTATGTATTATGGCACAGCGATTCTTTTTATCTAAACTATTGCAATATTTTTTGCAAGGCCTGCTCATTATTGCCCCTCTTGCCATTACGGTGTATGCCTTGTATTTTATTATTAGCACAATTGATAATTGGCTGCCTATTTTTTCTTATACCGATGCAAAAGGCAGGGTTATTGTACAAAATTATGGCCTTGGGTTTGTGATTATATTACTGGCTATTATTGCCATTGGATATTTTAGTTCTTTCTTCTTAACCGGGAGGATCATCAGTTTTATGGATCGGGTAATGGAGCGTACCCCGGGTATTAAACATATTTATACCACCACCCGTGATTTTGTAGAAGCTTTTGCCGGCGACAAAAAAAAATTTACTTATAATGTTTTGGCCAATATTGATGATACCGATGTATGGCGCCTGGGTTTTGTAACCCGTGAAGATATGGCTGATTTTGGTTTTAAGGATTATGTGGCCGTATATATCCCCATGGCCTATTCAGTTGCAGGGCATGTATATGTAATTCCCAAAAGCAGGATTAAGCCCATAACGCATATTACCAGCGCCCAAACTATGAAGTTTGCCGTAAGCGGTGGAGTAACTACGGTAGATGATGCAGAAGTAAAAGTTTCGTAAAAAAAGATTATTTTTAGAGATACTTCACCCAGGATTTAAATGCTTAGAATGAAAAAATTTATTGTTACGGGTTTGCTTACTGTTTTGCTGCTTATGGCTTATTTGCCTTCTTACTGCTGGGGTTTTTGGGCGCATCAAAAAATAAATTATTTCGCCGTTTTTTCACTTCCCCCGGAAATGTTGGTATTGTATAAACCCAACATTAATTTTATAAGCGAGCATGCCGTTGACCCTGATAAAAGAAGATATGCCGTAGCTGCTGAAGGCCCAAGGCATTATATTGATATTGACCATTGGGGAGAATATCCTTATGATTCATTACCCAGGAATTGGAAAGAAGCCGTAGCAAAATATACCCTCGATAGTATTACCACTTATGGCATTGTACCCTGGCACGTTCAGGTAATGTTAAGCCGGCTAACCAATGCTTTTAGGGATAAAAATTTTAGCAGTATATTAAAAAACAGTACGGAACTGGGCCATTATATTGCCGATGCCCATGTGCCTTTGCATACCAACAGCAACCACAATGGGCAATACACCAATCAAAAAGGCATTCATGCATTTTGGGAAAGCCGTGTACCCGAATTACTGGCTGATAAGTATTTTGATTTCTTTGTAGGGAAAGCCCAGTATATTAAAAATCCGGGTGAATATATTTGGGATAGGGTTTTAGAAAGCGCTAAAGCCAGCGACAGTGTTTTGTCTATTGAAAGAGAATTGACCAAACAATTTTCTGAAGACCAGAAATTTTCTTTTGAAGAACGAAACGGGGTAATCATCAGGCAATATTCCACAGCCTTTACCAAAGCGTTTGATGAAAAAATGGACGGCATGGTGGAACGTCGCATGAAGATGGCTATTTTTAGTATTGCTTCTTTTTGGTACACGGCATGGGTGAATGCCGGCCAACCCGATTTAAAGCCCCTCAGTAAACAAAAATTTTCAGAAGCCGATATCAAAGATTTTGAAAAGTTGAACAGTGATTGGGCCCCGGGCAAAAAAATGATTGGCCGGCAGGAAGAAGATTTTTAAATTTTCCCTTTGAAGTTTTAAAGTACCCCCTGCACAATTTTATTCCTTCAATGCCAATAGTTCAATCTATTTTTGCAGGATGAAAATTTTATGGCGCTATCTTAAGCCGCACAAATGGTTGGTAGTGGTAACCCTCTTGCTGGCAGCCATCAATACCGGCTTTTCATTGGCCGACCCTATTTTATTTGGCAAATTGGTTAACCTTGCTGCCGATCACTTTTCGGGCATTGAAGGCTACTCCAATAATCAATTTTTTTGGACCTTTCATAAAATTACCCGTAAAGGGGTGCCGTACTGGGAATTTGGCGTTTTTGTAATTATTATCTTTTCCATATCGGTGGCCATGGTTAGCCGTATTGCAAAAGCCTTCCAGGATTATTTTTTAAATGTAATCATTCAAAAATTTGGCGCCGGTGTTTTTACCGATGGCTTGAAAAAAGCCATGAAACTCCCTTACCAGGATTTTGAAGACCAAATTAGCGGCGAAACCCTTTCTATCCTAACCAAAGTGCGGTCGGATACCGAAAAGTTTATGATCAGTTTTATTAATGTTCTTTTTGGTGTTTTTGTTGGAATTGTGTTTGTATTTGTATATGCGGCCTTATTTATTCACTGGCTGGTGCCGGTGGCCTACCTGGCAGGCATATTCATGCTATCCTTTATTACCGGCAAGCTGAGCAAAAAGGTAAAATTTATACAAAAGAATATTGTGAGCCAAACTACGGCGCTTGCCGGTTCCACTACGGAGTCGTTGCGTAATATTGAGTTGGTGAAAAGCCTTGGGCTTACTACACAGGAAGTGGAAAGGCTCAATAAAAACACTTATAAAATATTGGCGCTGGAGCTTACTAAAGTAAAACGAATCCGCAGTATAAGTTTTGTGCAAGGTACATTGGTGAATACACTCAGGCAGGTGATTCTCTTCATTTTAATGTGGCTAATTTTCCACAACCGGATGGATGCCGGGCAATTGGTAACCATGCAAATTTTTTCATTTTTTGTATTTGGTCCCTTACAGGAAATAGGCAATATTATTTTATCGTACCGGGAAGCCGAAGCCTCTTTGCAAAATTTTGACCGGCTGATGAAGAAGGAACCCGAGCCCGAAGCTGCAAATCCAAAACCATTGGGCGAAATAAGAGAACTGGAATTTTTACAAGTGGGTTTCCAGCATAAAACAGCAGCGCAAAAAGCTATTCATAATATCAGCTTTAAAGTGCATATTGGTGAAACCATTGCTTTTGTGGGCCCAAGCGGAAGCGGAAAATCTACCTTAATGAAATTACTGGTAGGCCTTTACCGGCCTCAGCAGGGAAAAATTTTATACAATGGCCTGGATGAAACCGCCATTCGCTTTGATGATTTGCGCAATCAAATTGGTTTTGTAACCCAGGACACCAATCTTTTTAATGGAACCATACGGGATAATTTAACTTTTGTAAACCCGGGAGCCACAGATGCCGATTTAAATGATGCCCTGCAAAAAGCCGCCTGCACCAACTTAATGGCCCGTGCAGAAAAAGGCCTGGAAACCATGATAGGAGAGGGTGGGCTTAAATTAAGCGGTGGTGAAAAACAACGCTTATCTATTGCCCGTGCCTTGTTGCGTAAACCCAGGATTTTGCTTTTTGATGAAGCGACCTCCGCCCTGGATTCTCTCACTGAAGAGGAAATTACCAACACCATTCGCAGTATTTCCAAATTAAAAAGCCAGGTTACCATTTTAATTGCCCACCGGTTAAGTACCATTATGCATGCCGATAAAATTTATGTACTGGAAAAAGGAGAAGTGGAAGAAATAGGAACCCATGAGGATCTTTTGGAGAATAAAGGTTTGTATTTTGCCATGTGGAGGCAGCAAATTGGGGAACGTAAAAACAGTAATCATCAACCATTAACAACCCACAAATCATCGGTATGACCGCTATTGAAATTTTAGGCCTCGCCGCCGGAACCATTTCTTCCATTACTTTTTTACCACAGGTAACCCGAATTTGGAAAACCAAATCGGCAAAAGATTTATCTATGAATATGTTGTTCTTACTTATTTTAGGCGTAAGTATGTGGTTGGTTTATGGAGTGGTTCAAAAAGATTTAGCCATCATTTATACCAATAGTATGGTGTTAGTGATGAGTGTAATTATGTTTTTCTTTAAAATTAAATTCAGGTAATCAGCATGGAAGAAAATAGTAAGCCCAGGCCCAACTATTACTGGAGTATTTTTGCAATGACCTGCCCAAGATGCCGGCGGGGGCCTTTATTTGTTTCTAAAAATGCGTATTCAAAAATTACCATGAGTAATATATTAGATATGCCAGAAACCTGCCCCGAATGTGGGCAGCGGTTCCACCTGGAACCCGGCTTTTGGTATGGCACCGGCTATGTGAGTTATGCGCTTACTGTGCTTTTTTCGGCCCTTACATTTATTTTATGGTGGTTGATTGTCGGCTTTTCATTAGACGATTACCGGCTGTTTTACTGGCTGGGTTTTAATGCCATTTTACTCATTGTTCTGCAACCCTGGCTCATGCGTCTCAGCCGGAGTGTTTACCTGAGGTTTTTTATTAAATATGATGAAGATTATGAAAATACCGACCCCAAAACTTATTCCTAATTTTTGGCAATGAAATGAATAGAACTATTCAATGTTTTCTATAATACCCGCAATTCCCTGCCCACCGCCTACACAGGCCGTAACCATTCCATATTTTTTCTTCAGCCTTTTCATGTCATTTATAATTTGAATGCTGAGTTTACAGCCGGTGCAACCTAAGGGGTGACCCAATGCAATAGCGCCGCCGTTTATATTTACTATGGATGGATTAAGTTTTAGCTCCCTTATCACGGCTAAAGATTGCGAGGCAAAAGCTTCATTAAGTTCAATTAAATCAATATCCTGGAGCGACATCCCGGCTTGTTTCAACACTTTGGGTACTGCCGCAATAGGGCCAATACCCATAATGCGTGGGTGAACGCCTGCACATGCTGAATTTACCAGCCTGGCTATGGGTTTTAATCCTAATTCATGGATCATTCTTTCGCTCATTACTATTACAAATGCAGCGCCATCACTGGTTTGAGATGAATTGCCGGCTGTAACCACACCACCTGCTGCAAATGCAGGTTTTAACTTTGCAAGCCCGGCAATTGTGGTGTCTCTTCTTACGCCTTCATCGGTATCCACTACATACGTCCGGGTTTTGCGTTTGTTTTTTTCATCCAGGTACACTTCTTCTACGGTAATGGGTATAATACCGCTTTTAAAAAAACCTTCATCAATTGCTTTTGCCGCTTTTTCATGGCTGCTAAACGCAAATGCATCCTGGTCTTCCCTGCTAATGTTATACTCTTTCGCCACGGCTTCGGCCGTAAGGCCCATACTTAAATAATAATCCGGCTCATCTTTTGCAATTTCATAGCTGGGTACGGTTTTCCAGCCTGCCGTAGGTACAAGGCTCATACTCTCTGTACCACCTGCAATAATACATTCAGCCATTCCACTCCTTATTTTTGCGGTTGCCATGGCAATACTTTCCAGTCCGCTGGCACAGTAGCGGTTTATAGTGATCCCTGCAGCGTCAAACCCCACCGCTTTTGCGGCAATAATACGGCCAACCTGCAGGCCTTGCTCAGCTTCAGGTACTGCATTTCCTACAATCACATCGTCTATTCTTTTAGCTTCAAGCTGGGGCACTGTAGCCAGCAAGCCTTTTATTACATCAACGGCTAAATTATCGGGCCTTGTAAACCTAAATCCACCTTTTTTACTTTTGCCAACGGCTGTTCTGTAACCGGCTACGATATACGCTTCCTGCATAAATTTTCTTTTTTTGTTTTAAAGTGTTGCCCCATCATTTTAATAAAAAATGGTTGTTTATGCAACTTTATAGACCAAAAGTAAGGCAATTATCATTAATAAAAAAGAACGGGATGTTTGAGGATAAAGGGGGTTGCCGGCACATCCTTTTACCCAATCAGAAGGTTTGCTATAACTTTGGCGCATGTATAAAATTTTAAGGAGTATTTTATTTATGATGGATGCCGAACGGGCCCATTATTTTTCCATGAACTCCTTAAAATGGCTCTGCCGGTTTTCCATTATAAGAAAAATAATTGTCTTATTTTTTAAGCCAATGGATAAACCCCGGGAGGTTTTGGGCCTGATATTTAAAAACCCCGTTGGCCTTGCGGCAGGCTTTGATAAAAATGCCCAATACTTGGAAGCCTTACAAACATTGGGGTTTAGCCATGTAGAAATTGGTACGGTTACACCATTGCCACAGCAGGGAAATGATCTTCCGAGGTTATTCAGGCTGCCGAAAGATAAGGCGCTAATCAATAGAATGGGGTTTAATAACGATGGGGCAAATGCTATTGCAAACCGGCTACGGTTATGGCAGGAGAAACAAGCCTTAATAGAGAAATCCAATGCCCGGGGCCGGATGATTATTGGAGGCAATATTGGTAAAAATAAATTAACCTCAAATGAAGAAGCC
This sequence comes from Bacteroidota bacterium, assembly GCA_018266715.1. Taxonomy (GTDB): domain Bacteria; phylum Bacteroidota; class Bacteroidia; order Chitinophagales; family Chitinophagaceae; genus Ferruginibacter. The sequence goes on along the minus strand of JAFDZZ010000052.1, from coordinate 2,947 downwards.
TGGATGGATTATGAAAAGTGTTTTAACACGCTGCATCCTTATGTAGATTATTTTGTAGTGAACGTAAGCAGCCCCAATACACCCGGTTTACGGGAGTTGCAGGAAAAAGAGTCGTTGAGAAAAATATTTCAAACCCTGCAAGCGGCTAATGCAGCCAGTACTGTTCAAAAACCCCTGTTATTAAAAATTGCGCCTGATTTGTCTATTGAGCAGGTAAATGATGTGGTTTCGCTTACACAGGAAATTAGTATTAACGGCTTAGTGATCAGCAATACCAGCTTAGATCGGAGTAGCTTATCCCCTTCATCGGCCCATAGGGCGGATACTATTGGGCAGGGGGGGCTAAGTGGCTGGCCGGTAAAAAACAAAAGCACCACTTTACTAAAATATATTGCCCAAAAAACAAATGGAAGGCTCCCACTTATTGCCAGTGGAGGAATTTTTACTGCCGATGATGTAAAAGAAAAAATGGATGCAGGCGCTTTACTGGTGCAGGTTTATACGGGATTTATTTATGAAGGCCCTGCAATAGTGAAAACGATTATAAAAAATATATGAGTAAATTTGGCTGAATTTTTGAATTACTATTTTTTAACCATTTAAAATTTTTAAAAACATGAACGAAGAAAAAAAAGAAGGCTTTTTTGATAAAGTTAAAAACCAGCTTAGCGACCTTAAAGACAAGGCGGAGGATGCCTGGGAAAAGATTGAAGATAAAGCAGAAGAAGTTTGGGATAAGGTAGAAGACAAGGCCGAAGCCGCCTGGGATGCAACAAAAGAAAAAGCGGCTGATTTAAAAGAAGAGATCAAAGACAAATACAATGATTTAACCGGAGATAGTAAAGAGGGAAGCAACGACGCTCCAAAAGCATGATAAAAAAAACCTCACCGGTAGGCCATTTATAAAAAGGTTGCCCGGTGAGGTTTCTTAAAAAAAGCCATTATTCAATAATTTCCATCTTCATCCTTATATCGCCTAATGGCCTGTCGTGGCTGTCTCTTGGCGCATTGGCAATTTTTCCAATCACTTCAATTCCTTTTTCAACCTCTCCGAACACGGTATAGTTTTGATCCAGAAACGGAGTGCCGCCCATAGTGGTATATATTTTACGCTGTTCGGGAGTATATTTAATTCCATAAAATTGTTCAATCTGGTTCAGTTCTGCATCCGAACTTATTTTTCCTTCTACTATATAAAACTGGCAGGCGCTGCTGGCTTTTTGAGGATTGTTATCCCTTGCAGCGGCCAGCACCCCTTTTTTATGAAATAAAGAAGCGTTGAATTCTGCCGGAATACGGGTCATTTCTGCGCCACCATTTCCCAGTATGGTTCCGGGAGATGCATTTTTACTTAATGGATCACCACCTTGTATCATAAACTGGGGTATAACCCTATGAAATAAAAGACTGTCGTAAAACCCTTCTTTTACCAGCTTCACAAAATTATCCCGGTGCAAGGGGGTGCTATCATATAGTTTTACAATAATAATACCCGAATCGGTGCTGATTTTTACTCTTATGGATTTGTCGCTTCCCGGCATTGTTGTTTGGTTTTTTTCTGTAGCCATGGATTTGGTTTGTTTTTTTGCTGCAAGGGTTTTTGGGGTTGCCGGCTTTTTTAAAGCAATGGTTTTATTGGCCTGTGCCATTACAGGAGCAGATAAAAAAAGACTAAAAAGTAAGAATAACGTAATTTTTTTCATGTATGTATTTTTAGTTCTCCGTAATTATTATTTTAAGTGTATTCCGGTGGTTTAAAAAATCAGGTCATATAAAATTTAAAGATTGAAAATACAGTAACGCATGATCTTTAAGAAAATTTTCCTGTTCAATCATATTAAATTCCGGCAACGGTTTTAATTGTTTAAAATGCGGCCAGCCTTCTTCATCATTTCCTTCCAGCTGATAATAGCCGCTGGGCATTAAAATAGTGCATACGGCAATATGCATCAGGTCTTGTTTTTCTTCTTTAGAATATTCCCTCGGGCCCTTGCCCAGTTCCTGTATGCCTATTAAAAGCAATACCCCGTTCATGTCGGGTTTAATCCCAAATTTTTCTTTTAGCTTAATCCGTAATTTAAGCCAGCGTACCTGGAGGTCTTCTTCCAAATGTTGCATAGCCTGCAAATGTATAATCTTACGCTTATATATTTAAATGTGTTTGGTAAAAGGAATGATAAATTTTGTTAGGTAAAGGTGTAGGGGTATTTTTTCTTTAAGAAGGGCAGCCACTTTAATACCGGGCATAATCCTATCTTTGCCGCTCTAAAAGTGAATAGATATCCATGTTGCAGATCAATTATTTAAGGCAAAATCCGGAAGACGTAAAGCATAGGCTGGGGGTAAGAAATTTTTCAAAAATTCATTTGGTGGATGAACTTTTGCAATTAGATGTGGAGCTTCGCAGGCAAAAAGCAGAAAGCGAAAACCTCCAGGCGGCCATGAACAGCGTATCCAAAGAAATTGGCTTACTCATGGGAAAGGGAGAAAAAGAAGCTGCCGAAAAAAAGAAACTAGACGTTGCACAAAAAAAAGAAGATATAGCCAATGCACGGCTTAAATTAGAGGAATTGGAAAAAAGGACCCATGATCTTTTGTTACAACTTCCCAATTTGCCCCATTCATCCGTTCCAAAAGGAAACTCGGCCGATGATAATGAAGTGGTGAAAAAAGCCGGCGAGATACGGCAATTAGACCCATCGGCTAAACCACATTGGGAACTCATTAAAGATTATGACCTCATTGATTTTGAAACCGGTGCAAGGCTTACCGGTAGCGGTTTTCCGGTGTATAAAGGGTTGGGTGCAAAGCTGCAAAGAGCCTTGATACAATTTTTTTTAGACTATAATACCGGCGCAGGTTATACCGAGTTTATACCGCCTTTAATGGTAAACGAGGCCACGGCTTACGGCACGGGGCAATTGCCCGATAAAGAAGGGCAGATGTA
>JAFDZZ010000051.1 GCA_018266715.1 Bacteroidota bacterium | reverse complement strand
TATGCAAATAATCATCCGCCTGTTTTTTTATAGCTTCCACCACCTTGGGGTGGCAATGGCCCACATTGCATACGCTAATGCCACCAATAAGATCAATATATTCCTTTCCGTTTGCATCCCACATTTTAGCCCCCCTGGCTTTTGTGATATGCAGCGCAAGAGGAGCCGGTGATGTTTGACCAACATGTTGTAAAAATAATTGGCGTATTGTGGCCTGGGCAATTGAACTGTTGTTTAAAGCATCGTCAGAAGGCATATAGCAAAGATAGTTGTGAAATTAATATTGAATATGAATTAGAAAACACAGTAAAATATATTCTTTCTTCTCCCGCCATATTTGTGAAGACACGGCATTTGAAAACCGTCAGTCGAATATATGCTCAATAGTTGTTAGTAGTACAATAGTTCAATTACCTCCGTCCGCCGTGCTTTTGCAATTAAGTTTATTTTCGGTAGTTCCTTATCATCGTTAATCTGTTTTCATTAGTTCTTAATGCCTATCGGCACAATGAGTTTAAAACTTATGTTTCTTCCCATATTATACACTCCCGTACGCCCAGTTGCATTATTTTCAGCTAAATATTTTAGCCTATTTAAGTGGCTTTGGTAAGCTACGTTCGTCAAGTTATTGGCACTAATACTGATTGAAAATAAAGTTTTATTTTTTGTTACAATATCAGCTCCTATTCCTGCATTTAACAAAGTGTAACCCGCCGTTACGGTTTCTGTACCAAACGCCTCATAAAAATGGTTTTGGTTAAAATAATTGTCCACGCCTATTTTTAAATACGAATTAGCAAGAAACTTTCCTAAATTTTTTGCATTAGCACGAAGTACCGAATGTAGTTTTGGAGCAGGTGTAAAAGGGAGGTATCTCATACTGTCAGGTTGATTAGCTTGAACCGATTGTACATACGAAAAACTGTTTTCAAAATGTAGCCAGTCTAAAGGATGTGGATGTATGTCCAGGGTTATTTCTCCACCATACAAATCGGCGTTTCCTTGAGTATATTTGAATGTCTGATTACCTTCTATAAGTAAGTCTGTACCATCAGGGTTTTTCATTTTCTCTAAGAAGGTATAGTTGCTGATATGGTTGTAAAACAAATCTGTCTCCAATGTAATGTGTTCAGAATTGACGCCAAAAGCATAATCAACCTGATAACTGTTTTCAGTTTTTAAGTTGGGTGAACCTATTAAATATTGTGATGTACCCTCGTGTACGCCATTTGCTGATATTTCTGCAATGTTTGGTGCCCTGAAACCTTTTGAAAGATTAAGTTTTGTGTATAGTATATCATTGATTTGATAAGTTGCACCGATGCTTCCCGATATGCCTTGAAATTTAGAATAAAAAGCTGTAAATAATTGTTCAGAGCTAGCATCCGGAACGTTTGTTCTTACATCATTAGTGTCTAACCATAAATCCTTACCGTGTTCATTACGTAAATCATATCGCAAACCTCCACTCAATGTCCATTTATCCCACGATTTTTTTGCTATAGCGTATAGACCAAAATCAAATAAATCATAATCAGGAATTAAAAACTCCGAACCTTTATTTTGAGAGTTTTGGTACATTCCGTTTGTTCCAAAAGAAAGGTCAATGTTATTTTCGGGTGTATAGTTGTAACGGAAATCATAATTTATCGTATTCATATAAAAATACAATCCGTATTCTTTTGGTTCTAAAACTTCCTCATATTCCTGACGTTGGTTTTGTTGCCAACCCAAAGTTGCTTTCAACGAACCTTTACCAATATAAAAATTGTTGCTGGATACTACTTTGTAGTGATGTATCTTTTGATATGGAACAAATGGTTTATAAGATTTGAAGTCCGAATTTGTAGCAATAACTTCATCTGTTGTGCTATCGTTAATAGCGATTGGTTTGACAAATTGGCCGGTAAGGGGGTCTCTTTCTCCTTCTACTATACCCGGTGTTAGGTTATACATGCTGAAACTTAGGTGAGAATAGCCCCACGACTTATTTACTCCTAACATTCCTCCAAAAGTATTTTCTTTAAACCCTGAATTGAAGACATACCCGTCATATTTGTTTTGATAGGCGTGGTCTGCTTTTTGGCTATAGCGTAAATCCCAGACGATTCCTTTTTGGTTTCCCCTTAAATTTAACGAGCCACCAATGCATCCATTGTTGGTTTGATAATTTGCCAAAGCATTACCTTTTATAGTGCCTTCTGGTAGGGTAGGTGCAGGAAGCATATTAATAACGCCCGCCATTGCATCACTTCCATACGCTAAACTCGCAGGACCTTTTAATACCTCCACCCGATTTACACTATACTGGTCTATTTCAATCCCATGTTCATCGCCCCATTGTTGCCCCTCTTGCCGAATACCATCGTTCACTACAACAACTCTATTGTATCCTAAACCTCTGATGACGGGTTTGGAAATACTCGAACCTGTGGTAATTTGTGAAATGCCGGGTTGAGTTGCTAAAGCGTCAATAATGTTGGTTGCCGTTGATTGTTTTAATTGGATTGGTGTTATTACTGATATTGGAGACGGAGTTCGGTTTCTTTGTGCTGCTTTTGAAAGCCCGGTTATCACCACTTCTCCTAATTCGGTAACTTCATCTTTCATTACAAAATTTTGTGTTGAAGTAGCTTCCAAGTCTATTTGTTGTACTATCTGCTGATATCCAGCATAAGTAATTTCTATCAAAAGCGTTGCCTTTGGTAAATTATTTATTTGATAGTATCCTGCTGTGTCGGTCATTCCGCCAATTTTTAAATCAGGAAAGTATATAGATGCTCCTATAAGGGCTTCACCGTTTTTTTGCAAGGTTATTTTTCCACTTAAAGAAGTGTTCTTTTGAGCAAAAACGCTCATTGCTGTCGCTAAAATAGCGAACATTAAAAAGATTATTTTTTTCATTATTCTATTATTAAGAGAATTGTTGTTTAATATTTATCTTGTCTGAATGACAGACCATTCCCATACAAACTAAAGGTTGTTGAGATTTAATTGAGAAATTAAGCAACAATTGGGGGGCCTCTTAAAGGGAAATGACCTTTATTTGTTTCTGAAACGTGAGGGGTTTTGTAGAAAGAAACAAATTTGATTTGTATTTTAGGTACAAGAATTGTGCATTGCTGAAAAGGTGGAATGTCTGAAACGAAAGGAACAAAATCATCAATGGCACAATGATGTTCGGTTTGATGAAAATGTAATCTTGTTTGAGAACAGCGAACATCGTCTTTGTGAATATAATCGTGTACAATTTCACTTACTGTCGGTAAAAGGAACAGTAAAAAAAGGAATAAAGCCGAATATTTTCTTAAACTATTGTTCAATAGTGCAAAGTTAAATATTCTTTTTGGGGTTGTGGGAGTCGTTTGTGTGGAATTACCGATAACCATTACTTTTTATTGATGGCTCCAGCTTCCAATATTTGGGAAACCCCAGTAATCGGCGCTGGCAACGGCAAAGTCTTGTTTATACCGCTCCGGTACATCTGCCAAAAACGACCCGGCTCTATAAGAAGGAAAAATTTCTTCATAGGTAGCCATTGATTTAAAAGACACCCTGCGGTAAATATGAGAACGGGTGATATTTTCTTTTCGTTCCAAACCCGATGCCCCCAATAATTCCACTACACTTTTTATGGTATTGCGATGAAAATTGGCCACCCGGTGTTTTTTATCTTCTACAACCAAGCCTACGGTAAGCCTGGGATCCTGGGTAGCCACACCAACCGGGCATTTATTGGTATTGCAAAGCAGCGCCTGGATGCATCCCACGGCCATCATCATGGCCCTTGCCGTATAGCAGGCATCGGCTCCCAAAGCCATGGCCCTAATGATATGAAAGCCGCTGGTTATTTTTCCCGAAGCTAAAATTTTAATATGCTTTCGTATATCCAGCCCGGTTAAAATATTATGAACAAAATCCAGCCCATCTAATAATGGGGCGCCCACATAGTTTGAAAACTCCTGCGGCGCTGCACCGGTGCCACCTTCAGCACCATCTACGGTAATAAAATCGGGATAGCTGTTTAATTCCATCATAGCTTTACAAATGGCAATAAACTCGCTTTTATGGCCAATACATAATTTAAAACCCACGGGTTTACCGCCGGATAGTGAACGGAGCCTTTCTATAAACCGGATGAGTTCTTTGGGCGTGCTAAAGGCCTTGTGATAGGGCGGCGACTCTACTAAAGTATGGGGCTTAATATGTCGTATGGCTGCTATTTCCGGCGAATTTTTAGATGCCGGCAATATTCCGCCATGCCCGGGTTTGGCGCCCTGAGATATTTTTATTTCGATCATTTTCACCTGCGGCAATTGCGCTTTTTGTTTAAACAGCTCATCGCTAAAATTCCCGTCTTCGGTTCTGCATCCAAAATACCCGGTTCCTATTTGCCAAATAATATCACCCTCATGTTTAAGATGATGGTTGCTTATGCCACCTTCACCGGTATTGTGTGCAAAGCCGCCAATTTTTGCACCTGCATTCATCGCTTCAACAGCGTTGGCGCTTAAAGCGCCATAACTCATTGCAGATATATTATAAATACTGCAAGAGTAGGGTTGGCTGCATTTGCTGTTACCTACCAACACCCTGGGGTCCTGGTCCAGGTTTTTAAAATCCTTGGGCGCCATTGAATGACACACCCATTCATACCCATCGGAATAAACATCCAGTTGGGTGCCAAATGGCATGGTATCATTTTCCTGCTTCGACCGTTGATAGATGGTTGCACGGTCTATGCGGTTTATCGGTCGGCCATCAATATCCGACTCAATAAAATACTGGTAAATTTTTGGCCTAAGTTCTTCCATTAAATAGCGTAACCGTCCAAATACCGGGTAAATACGCATTACCGAATGTTTTTTTTGAAACATATCGTAATAGCCCAGCAGGGTTAATAAAAATATCACACCCGTTACCACAAACCAGTTTCGGGATAAATAAAGGGCAAAAATTACGGTAGCTACCAAAAGCAATGAAGAAAAAACAATAAAGCTGCGTCTCATTTTTTTCTGTTATGAATTGACAACATTAAGGATTTTTAAGTTTTTTAAACCACCGGGTAACTCCCATTGTATGGTCATCCCTTTTTTAAATCCTAATAAAGCTACACCTAAAGGTGAAAATACGGATAATTTTTGTTGCCTTACATCGGCATCCTGGGGCAAAGTAAGTTTTAACGACCAGGCTTTTTTTGCTGCAGTGTCTTCTACTTCAAACTTGGAGTTTAGCCTGATAATATCAAGCCCAAGCTCATGATCTTCTACTTTTTCGGCTCTTTCAATCTCCGCATATAATTTGCCTATTTCGATGGTTTTTAATTCCGCCGGGCAATTGGCAATTAATGTTTTAAGTGCTTTGTAGTCAGAAGCTCCGATAATTGGTTTCATGTTAATAAAATTTTTGGAGTGTAAAATCTCAATTTTTAGGGTAGGCATACCTAAATATTGAACTTTTACAGCCCGGTTAAAAAAAATAGGAAATGATAACGATTCCCCCCGTTTCAACCTAAAACAAAAAAACGGAGGGCTTACTAAATGAAGGCTTTACTGCAGGTAATAAATGAAAACAGCAAGCCGCAACAACCCTGGGTTGCAGTAACGATCGTCGGCTTATATAAATACTGTTTCATGTAATTGTAAATACAAAGATAACAAAAAAAGCCGTATTAATAAACTGAACTTAATAGCCATAAAAAATCAATCAATAAAAAGCCTTTTAAAGTCAAATCTTTATCCTTTTACCCTAAAAAGGCTAAAACACTGCTCAAAAACAGGAATAGGTTTGATTTTTAAGCCTCTTAAATTATTTTCATCAATGCTTATCTTTGCCCTTGCATGAACCTGGGTGTGTTGATGAATTATTACAGGAACGACCCCCGCTGTTTACAAATAGCGAACGGGATTGTATTACCCCAACCCCAACACTTTCAAATTTCCGGAACTTATGGCAGCGCTGCTCAATTTATTTTAGCCTCGGTTTTTGAAAATACCTCCACGCCACAAAACCACCTGGTAATTTTAAATGAAGGAGAAGATGCCGCATATTTTCATAACAGCCTCCAAAATATTACCGGGGCTTTGGAAATTTTTTATTTCCCGTCTACGTTCAAAAACAAAAAGAATTTTTCCCTGGTCAACAGCAGCCATGTGATGCTGCGGACCGAAGCGCTTACAAAAATTGCTGCCGGCGGCAATAAAAAAATTTTAATCACTCATGCCGATGCATTATTTGAAAAAGTGGTGTTATCTAAAACGCTGTTTGAAAAAACCCTGCATATCAAACAGGCCGATGAGCTGGATGTGGATTTACTCATAGAAAAATGCGTGAACTATGGTTTTGAAAAAACCGATTTTGTTTATGAGCCGGGGCAGTTTGCAATACGTGGCGGTATTATAGATATTTATTCCTTTGGTAATGAAAAACCCTACCGCATTGAGCTTTTTGGGAAAGAAGTGGATAGCATCCGCATTTTTGATCCCGAAACCCAACTGAGTGAACGAAAATTACTGCAGGTAAATATTATACCCAACATTGATACCCAGTTTCAATCCACGGAAAAAGTTTCACTCCTGGAATTTTTGCCGGCCAATACCGCAGTATGGTTAGAAGACTGGGATTTTGTAAAAGAGCGGTTAGTGCAAATGGAAGAAGACCTGGAGATTTTTTTATCCGTTAAAACCGACGCAACCCCCGGTCTAAATTATAGTAGTGAACCCTATGACTATTCTCAAAAACTTCAACCCCAAAAACAAGATTTTATCCGGGCGGCCGATTTAGAATTACCCTTAAGTCAAAAACACATCATATCGTTTGGAAAAACGCCTTCCTTTGCAGGCCCTGCTCAAAAATTGATCTTTAATACGGCTCCGCAACCGGCTTTTAACCGAAATTTTTCTCTCCTGATCCGGGATTTACAGGAGCATGAAAAAAATCAATATAATATTTTCATTTTTGCAGAACAGGCCCGGCAACTGGAACGATTGCACAGCATCTTCAACGACTTAAAAGCCAATATCCAACTTACCCCTATACCAGTATCCATTCATGAAGGTTTTGTGGATCATCAGCTCAAACTGGTTTGCTATACCGATCATCAAATTTTTCAACGCTATCACAAATACAAAGTAAAACAGGCGTTTAGTAAAAACAAAGCCCTCACTTTAAAAACCTTAAGGGAATTACAGCCCGGTGATTATATCACTCACATTGACCATGGTGTAGGGGTATATAGCGGCTTGCAAAAAATAGATGCCAATGGCAGGTGGCAGGAAGCTGTTCGCATCCAATACAAAGATGGCGACCTGCTCTATGTAAATATTTCTTCCCTGCATAAAATAAGTAAGTTTAGCGGCAAAGAAGGAAGCATACCCAAAATGAATAAGCTGGGCAGCGATGTGTGGAACAAACTGAAAGAAAAAACCAAAAAACAGGTAAAAGACATAGCAGCCGACCTTATTAAATTATATGCCCAGCGAAAAAGCCAAACAGGCTTTGCCCATAGCCCGGATAATTACCTGCAAACCGAGTTAGAAGCGAGTTTTATTTTTGAAGATACCCCCGACCAGGCCAAGGCCACCGAAGATGTAAAAAAAGATATGGAAAAAGAAGCGCCAATGGATCGGCTCATTTGCGGCGATGTGGGTTTTGGCAAAACCGAAATTGCCATCCGGTCGGCATTTAAAACCGTATGCGATAGCAGGCAGGCAGCCGTACTGGTGCCTACCACCATTTTGGCTTACCAGCATTATAAAACCTTTAGTGAGCGCCTGGCTGATTTTCCGGCAACGGTGGATTTTATTAACCGCTTTAAATCTTCAAAAGAAAAAAAAGAAACCCTAAAAAAACTGGAAGAAGGAAAAGTGGACATCATCATTGGAACCCACGCCTTGCTTGGCAAAGAGGTTAAATTCAAAAACCTGGGCGTAATGATTATTGATGAAGAACAAAAGTTTGGAGTTGCCGCAAAAGAAAAACTGAAACAAATACGCACCACCGTTGATTCACTCACCCTTACTGCAACCCCAATTCCCAGGACCTTGCAATTTAGTTTAATGGGAGCAAGGGATTTAAGTATTATCAATACCCCTCCACCCAACCGGCAGCCAATACAAACCGAAGTGATGGTATTTAATGAAGATGCCATAAGAGATCTGATTTATTATGAAACCGAAAGGGGGGGCCAGGTTTTTTTTATTCATAACCGGGTAAAAGGTTTAGCCGAAATGAAAACACTGATCCAAGGCCTTTGCCCGGATTTAAGCATTGCTTATGCCCACGGCCAAATGAGCGCCCGGGATGGTTCAGGCAAAGAAAACAATACCCTGGAAGACACCATCCTGGATTTTATAGACCATAAATATGATGTATTGATTTGCACCAATATTGTTGAAAGTGGCGTGGACATTCCCAATGTAAATACCATTATTGTAAACAATGCCCATCAATTTGGGCTAAGTGATTTACACCAGCTAAGGGGCCGTGTGGGGCGTAGCAATAAAAAAGCCTTTTGTTATTTAGTAGCGCCCCCCATGAGTACGCTGCCGCAAGACAGCCGGAAACGATTAACTACCCTGGAACAATACAGCGAATTGGGCAGTGGTTTTCAAATTGCCATGAGAGACCTTGATATACGTGGCGCCGGAAATTTATTGGGTGGGGAGCAAAGTGGTTTTATTACCGAAATAGGTTTTGAAATGTACCATAAAATACTGGACGAAGCCATAAAGGAATTAAAGCGAAAAGAATTCAGGGAACTTTTTAAAGAAGAAATTCAGCAACAGGATAATTTTGTGTCGGACTGCAGCATTGATACCGATTTGGAAATATTAATTCCCGACCATTATGTTGAAAGTATTACCGAACGGCTCAGCTTGTACTCCCGGTTGGATAATTGCGATACCGAAGAAGACCTCAATGCATTTCACGGAGAGCTTACCGATCGCTTTGGGCCCGTACCCCCGCAAACAGAAGATTTATTCACTACGGTACGCAGCCGTAAGTTGGCAGTTGATTTAGGATTTGAAAAATTGCTTTTGAGAAATAATATCCTTAAAGGCTTTTTTGTGGGCAACCCCGAAAGCCCGTATTTTCAAAGCGAAACATTTAACGGGATACTGCATTTTTTACAAACCGGAACCAATAAAGCCCAATTAAAACAAGTGGGCAAAAACGGCATACTCATCGTAAACGACATCAGCACTATGCAGGAGTTACATCATTTTTTACAAAAAATGAGCCATGCGGTAAATGCATCCATGCCTTCAAATGCAAATTCATAGTTCTAAGCGGTTCAATTAGATCAGCACCCGGATCACTTTTACAAAATGCATTTTATAGTACCCTTCAAAATCGCTGATCATAACTCCCAAATTTTTTCCACTGGCCGAGTGAATAAATTTTATTTTTCTTTTATTCTCTGTAATAATGCCCATATGACCAACAACCCCCGATGAATGATTTGAGCCGGTAAATAAAATAAGATCTCCGGGCCTTGCATCTTTTAACCGCACTTCCATTCCTTCGTGGGTATAATCTTTTGATACCCGGGGTGGCGTTACCTTAAAATTTTTAAATACCAGGTATATAAATCCTGAACAATCCAACCCTTTACTGGGGTTAACAGAGCCATACTTATAGGGTGTACCCAAATAGGATTTAGCATATCGCACCAATTCATTCCGGTCAATATTTAACGGCTTAATAAACACCCTGGCTTTAGGGGAAATTTTTCCTGCTGTAGCCGGCGTTGGGGCAGAAGCTGCTTTTTTTGAACTGTTGCAGCTCATTAACAACATACCGGCGACGATGAGGAAAACTAAAAAAAACTTAACGTTCATGATTACAAAATTAACAGGCTTTAATAAAAGGTAAGAACGCTTTTTTGGAGTAGGGTTTATATAAAACTTGTTAAAATACCTGCTCCGGAAAAAAGGTATTTAGAAAATGAGTGGAAGTATGGCCCGTTTAAGATAAAATTTTATTTCAGCGTATATTTGCAGCAGCTAAATATTTTCAACATTTTTTTATGGAATACAGGATAGAAAAAGATACCATGGGCGAGGTAAAAGTACCGGTAAATGCCTATTATGGTGCACAAACCCAGCGCAGTATTGATAATTTTAAAATTGCACAGGACATCAATAAAATGCCCCGTGAAATTATTCGGGCATTTGCCCACTTAAAACATGCCGCAGCAATCACCAATTACGAAGCCGGCATATTGCCCAAAAAGAAATCTGATCTTATTGGTAAAGTGTGTAAAGAAATTTTAGACGGCAAGCTTAACGATTATTTTCCCCTGGTAGTTTGGCAAACCGGTAGTGGTACACAAAGTAACATGAATGTGAATGAAGTTATTGCTTACAGGGGCCATGTAATCAACGGGGGAAAGCTTACCGACAAAGAAAAATACCTTCATCCAAATGATGATGTGAATAAGAGCCAGAGCAGTAACGATACCTTTCCCACTGCAATGCATATTGCCGCCTATACCGTATTAATGGAAAACACCCTTCCGGGAATAACCCGGCTACGGAACACCCTGCAAAAAAAATCAACGGCATTTAAAAAAATTGTAAAAATAGGCCGCACCCATTTTATGGATGCCACGCCACTCACTTTAGGCCAGGAGTTCAGCGGCTATGTTTCCCAGCTTGATCATGGAATAAAGGCTATAAAAAATACGCTGGCCCATTTAAGTGAATTGGCATTGGGTGGCACTGCCGTGGGTACCGGTATTAACACCCCACCCAAATATGATGTGAATGTGGCCCGGCATATTGCCAAACTCACCGGTTTACCTTTTAAAACCGCCGAAAATAAATTTGAAGCATTAGCTGCACATGATGCCATCGTAGAAGCCCATGGGGCATTAAAAATGGTGGCGGTGAGCTTAATGAAAATTGCAAATGATATCAGGTTTTTAAGCAGTGGGCCACGCAGCGGAATTGGAGAACTATTTATTCCCGATAATGAGCCCGGGTCGTCCATTATGCCCGGCAAAGTTAACCCCACCCAATGCGAGGCATTGACGATGATAGCAGCACAGGTGATGGGTAATGATGTAACCATAAGCATTGGAGGAAGCAATGGACATTTTGAACTCAATGTATTTAAACCGGTGATGATTTATAATTTTCTTCATAGTGCAAGGCTCATTGGAGAAGGCTGTATATCATTTAACGACAAATGCGCTGTAGGTATAGAACCCATTAAAGCCAATATCAAAAAGCATGTAGATAATTCATTAATGCTGGTAACTGCATTAAACCCTAAAATTGGTTATTATAAAGCGGCCGAAATAGCCCAAAAGGCCCATAAAGAAGGAACCACTCTAAAACAAATGGCTTTAAAGCTGGGATACCTTACCGAAAAAGAATTTGATGAATGGGTAGTACCGTCAAAAATGGTTGGGAAAATATAAAAGAGAAACGATAAAAAAAGGCGGTTAAAATTTAACCGCCTTTTTTAATTGCTTATTAATTAAAGGTTAAATCAAAAGTACAGGTTGTACTGCCTCCCGTTACCGAAAAAGTAAATGTACCTGCTGCTGCAGGAGTGCCTATTGCCGTTAATGTAACCGCCCTTGTTCCGGTTTGGGTAAATGAACCTGAAGCCACAAAAGTAACCCCATTCACAGTGTTACTGGATACCGTATATATGCCGGTTCCGGTTACAATTGCATCTACTGTTGCCGTATTAGAACCATTCATTGCTGTGCCGGAAGTATAAGTGCCTGCGGTGGAAAAGTTGGCACAACTGCCTCCTGCGCCTCCCATAGTAAATACAGCGTTTAAATTACCTCCCGAAGGAATAACGGTATAAATAAAACTGCATTTGGTGGAAGCGTTTATGGTAGAAACATCAGTGGATACAACACCGGGTTGAGCCGGAGTTCCAAAACCACTCAAGGTAACTGTTTGGGGGCCCAGTGTAGCAAAATATCCGCTACCGGTAAACAACACGCCGTTTACACTGGGTACAGAAAGCGCATAAGTGCCTATTACCGTTACATTCACCATAAAGGATAAGGTATTGGCTGCAGTAAGTGTAGTGCCGGCAACATAATTGCCATTAACGGTGTAACCGGTACAATTAGCCGGGCTTCCATTCAATTGAAACTCTGCGGCGGGGGTGGCCTGGTCAACTGAGTTAATCCCTATTTTACAACTGCTGCCTTCGTATTTTATGGTAAATAAATTTAATTGGGCTAAGGTAGGCCTGCCCGCTCCGGTTAAACGCACTACCTGGTTGCCCGTTGCCTGAAATACTCCTACCCCTCTAAAAGACATTCCGTTTACGGTATCGGATTTTACAACGTATGAGCCGGCTGTGGTAACATTTATGGTAACATCAATATAATTGGAGCTGTTTAAGGTTACTCCCGTTTTATAAATTCCGTTTACATTGCTGGGCAGGCAATCACCGGAGCCTCCGGATTTAAGGCTACCGCTTGATAATGAGGTGGCGCCACCTTCGTAACTGGTTTCCTTTTCACAACTAACAAATAGGGCGCCGATTAAGGCTACAAAAATTATGGCTTTAAATAATTTCATTGATTCAATTTTATAGCTAAAGATATGTTTTTATGATTATAATACTTGGGTTTCATCATTTACAACGGCGGCCGTTTCCACAGTAGCGCCTTCTTCTTTTTGATTCCGCTGCTTAAGGAAACGTTTTTGAAAAAGCAATATTGCAATCACACCGCTACTTATTGATGCATCTGCAATATTAAATATAGGTCTGAAAAATACAAAATCTTCTCCGCCCCAAAATGGAAACC
>JAFDZZ010000050.1 GCA_018266715.1 Bacteroidota bacterium | reverse complement strand
ATCTTTGGCACAAAGCATGGCATGTGCCGTACCCCAGGGTTTGGTACGGCCTTCGGGAATATATTTCGATTCCACAAAAGAATCCATCTCCTGGAAAACGTAATCCACGGGAATTTTATGCTTCAGTTTATCGCCAAACTGGGATTTAAAACTTTCAAAAAAATCTTTACGAATGATAAACACCACTTTCCCAAACCCGGCTTGTATGGCATCATAAATGGAATAGTCCATAATAGTTTCTCCATTGGGGCCAAACCCCTCCGTTTGCTTCATACTCCCGTAGCGGCTCGCCATACCGGCCGCAAGAATTAAAAGTGTGGGCTTCATTTATTGATAAGAATAGTTTTTATTTAATGAAATTTGCCCAGCAAAAGTAGGCAATGCAATTTAATGATAAAAGATTTTGGAAATATTGAATGTACGGAAATTGTTTGGCCTTCATTGGCCCAAAAAGGTTTATGCCTGTATATGGCCCGGCTGGATAAAATTCACCCGGTGGTTTCCGGCAACAAAATATTCAAGCTTTACTATCTTATTAAAGAAGCCCTTGAAACCAAACATCAAACCCTGTTAACATTTGGCGGGCCTTACTCCAACCACCTGGTAGCTACAGCTTATGCCTGCCGTCAGAATAATTTAAAATCTATTGGAATAGTACGGGGCGAAAAACCGGCGCAACTTTCGGCAACACTATTGGATTGCAGGGACTACGGAATGGAATTGATTTTTGTTTCAAGAAAAGATTATAAGGATGAAGCCTTTATAAGGGAAATCCATAATGAAAAAAACGGGCAATTTATTTTTGTACCCGAAGGCGGGTATTCTCCTGCCGGGGCCCGGGGCGCTTCATTAATTATGGAAGCCTTACAAGCCCTAAACCCCAGCCATATATGCACGGCAGTGGGTACTGCCACCACGGTGGCCGGCTTACTGCTTAAAGCCGAACCAGGGCAAGAATGCATTGCCGTTCCGGTTTTAAAAAACTTACAGGACATTCCCAAAAGATTAAATAGTTTAACCGGCTCATCGCAATGGCATAACCTTAGGGTGTGGAATGAATTTCATTTTGGAGGTTATGCAAAGAAAAATGAAGAACTCCTGCATTTCATGAATAGGTTTTACCGGGAAACATTAATTCCGTTGGATTTTGTTTATACAGCTAAACTGATGTACGCCGTGATAAAAAATATAGAAAATAATTTTTTTAAACCCGGCAGCAGGATCGTATGCCTGCATACCGGTGGGCTGCAAGGCAACCGGGGGCTTGCTAAAGGAACCTTAATATATGATTAAACCGGGTGTGAATATTTAAAAAAACATTTATTTTGATGCCAGTATATTTGTACCCTATTCAAACGGCGTTGGTTATTTTTTGAAAAATAGTTATGAAGAAACTTTGCTTATTCCTGTTGCTTGCTTTTTGTTGTAATAGGGCGCTGGCACAAAAAATATTGCCGGGCATTACGGTTTCAAATATCAGCAATAAGATTATTGTAAGCTGGAAAAATGAATTTACCGATTCGGTGGTTACGTTAAATATCCAACGCTCTTACGATAGCCTTAATAATTATAGCACGATAGGTTCGGTTTTAAACCCTACCAGTATTGAAAACGGTTATACCGACCCCAATCCCCCCTATTCTAAAATGTATTACCGGGTATTTATTGCATTTGCCGGCGGAAAATACATCATCTCAAAGCCGGTAAGACCGGTAAAAGAACTAGTTGCCGATAGCCCCGGGCAACAACGCTACGCCTGGCAGGCCGATCAAATTGCCGACACTTCACAATCCATTGAAGAACCGCCGCCGGCCAAAACGGTTCTTCCGCCAGCCGAAAACAACAAACCGCCGGCAGAACCCGAGTTTGTTTATCCCAGTAAAAAAATATTTACATCAAAAATGAGCAGTATTGTTATTCAACTGCAAGATGCCGCATTTAAAAACTATCATGTGAAAATTTTTGATGACAACGAAAAACCGGCGTTGGTTCTTACCAAAATAAAGGAAGATTTTTTAATACTGGATAAAATGAATTTTATGCATTCCGGCTGGTTTAGTTATGAGCTGTATGATGGGGCAAAGCTCATTGAAAAGGGGCGTTTTTTTGTTCCCAAAGACAGTAAGAAAAAAAACCGTTAAAATATGAATGCGTCTAATGCCATAAAAAACTTCTGCCATTTTTGACCTACGAAGAAACCATAACCTATTTATACAACCGGCTACCCCTGTTTAGCCATACGGGCAGCAGCGCACTAAAAAAGGGATTAGGAAATATTTTACAACTTTGTGAAGCGCTGAAAAATCCTCAAAATAAATTCAAAAGCATACATATAGCCGGCACCAATGGCAAGGGCAGTACCAGCAATATGCTTGCGGCCATTTTGCAAAAAAGTGGTTATAAAACCGGGCTTTACACGTCACCTCATTTATTTGATTTTGGCGAACGAATAAGGGTTAACGGCCAAATGGTTAACCCGCAATTTGTAATAGATTTTACCGAAAAAACCCGGGAGCTTTGCCACAGCATTGAGCCTTCCTTTTTTGAACTTACCGTGGCTATGGCTTTTGAATATTTTGCACAGGAGCAGGTGGATATTGCCGTTATTGAAACCGGCCTTGGCGGAAGGCTGGATAGTACCAATATTATTACCCCGGTTTTAAGCATTATCACCAATATTGGTTTTGACCACATGCAAATTTTAGGCAACAGCTTAACCGAAATTGCAATGGAGAAGGCCGGTATCATTAAAAAAAATATCCCGGTTGTAATTGGAACATATACAGCAGCAACAAAAAAGGTATNNGTATTTGAACAAGCAGCCCATGAAAATGATTCGCCCATCAGCTTTGCCCAAGATGATTTTATGGCAACATACCTTCCTCCTGCAGGGGAGGCCTTGCATTGTGAAATAGTGAACACCCGTACCCGGGCTGCAATGGCCGTAACTACAGACCTTGCCGGGCTTTACCAGGTTCAAAACTTATGCACCTTATTTGCAGCAATTGAACAGTTAAGAAAACAGCAGTACCGTATTGATGATAAAATGGTAGTTGCAGGTTTGCAAGAAGTAAAAAAAATTACCGGGCTGCGGGGCCGGTGGGATATTTTAAGCACCCATCCTACGGTAATTGTGGATGTAGGCCATAATGAAGATGGCATTAAAAATATTATTCATCAACTTCAAACGCAATACCCCAACGCACCGCTACACTTTATATTAGGATTTGCAAAAGACAAAAACCTTGATGCTTTACTGGAACTTTTTCCTAAAACAGCAACCTATTATTTTAGTAATGCCCATATACCCAGGGCATTACCGCATAATGAACTCAAAGCCCTTGCCTCCAAAAAAAAATTATCCGGCCAAAGTTTTGATCATATTAATGACGCCTTTAAACATGCGTTGCAAAATGCTGCGGCGCAGGATGTAATCATGATATGCGGTAGTTTTTTTGTAATTGCAGAACTCAGTGCGTTTAAACTTCAGTAATGTTTTTTTTGCTTATCTAATGCTTCAAAAGCATAAAACATACAAAGCGCATGCATGCTTTGTACAATCTTATTATCGTGGAGTTGCTTCCGGGCATCGTTAAGCGACATGAGTACCATACTTATTTCTTCGTTATCATCCAGTAATTGCCCCGTGGTTTTGCTACCGCCTGTGGCCAGGAACAGGTAGGTAAAATTATTCAACAAACCGGGATTAGCAGCCGTAATGCCCAAAGGAATAATGCTGGAAAACGTGTAGCCGGTTTCTTCCTGTAATTCACGGGCAATACCTTTTTCGGGGGCTTCACCGGGTTCGATGAACCCCCCGGGAAGTTCCAATATTTTTTTATGGATGGGGTGACGGTATTGTTCTACAAATAATACTTCATTATTTTCAGTAAGGCACATGGCACAGGCGCTTATGGGTAACTCCACCACAAAATACGGATCCACCGTTTTCCCGTTTTCAGTAATATATGCATCTTTACGAGCCGTAAAATATTGATGCCTCATGATATAATCCGATGAAATTGTTTTCATATCCCTGTAATGATTTATGATTATAACAAACGCTTAAGAAAATTCATTTTTACATACTGTACCTTTGCCCGGTTACCATATTATAAATTTAAATATCTCTGATGAAAGCAAATTTATTATTTTTATTATCTGCCTTTGCAGCAATTACCATTACCGGTTGCGTAAGCACCAAACAACACAAATCGCTCCAGGCCAGTTACGCACAATTACAAAAAGATTTTACAGCAAGCCAGATGGACGCACAGCAGTGTAAATCCGATTTGGCCAGCGCCCAAACCCGAATTGCCTCATTGAATGAGTTAATACAATCGGAGCGCAACAATGTAGCCGCTTTACAATCTGCATTAGATAAATGCCTGGCCTCATCCAGCCAGGGAAATGTAAATATTTCAAAACTGGTTGATGAAATTAATTCGGCCAATAGTTACATCAAGCATTTGGTGAATGTAAAAAACACCAATGATTCCCTTAACCTTGTATTGACCAGCAACCTTACCCGGTCCCTGAGCCGTGATGAATTGAAAGATGTAGATGTTCAAGTGCTGAAAGGCGTGGTTTATATTTCTTTATCGGATAATATGCTGTATAAATCCGGCAGCTATGAAATCTCCGACAAAGCACAGGCATCCCTTCAAAAAATTGCCAAAATTCTACAAGACTATAAAGATTTTGAAGTGCTGGTGGAAGGCAATACAGACGATGTGCCCATCTCCCGTCCAAACATTCGCAACAACTGGGATTTGAGCGCCCTGCGGGCCTCATCGGTAGTACAGGCTTTACAAACTCAATTTGGAGTAGATCCCAAACGCATGACTGCCGGCGGCCGTGGTGAATACAACCCGCTTACCAGCAATAGTACAGAAGAAGGTAAAACCCGTAACAGGAGGACACAATTAATCATCACTCCAAAGCTGGACCAGTTTATGGATTTAATAGATAAAGCGCCGGAAGGCGGAAAAGGGAAATAGTTGAACATAAAAAAGGGTTGAAAATTTCAACCCTTTTTTAATAAAACTTATACGTTTGTTTTTACACTGCACATTTGCCTTAAGGTTTTAGCAATGGCATTGGCATCAATCCCAATTTCGTTGTAAAGTTCTTTTGGGGTGCCATGCTCCACCAACCTGTCGGGGATGCCCATGATGTGTACTTGAGCTTTATAGCCATTTGCATTCATAAATTCCAGGATGGCCGAACCAAATCCGCCTACCACGGTGCCATCTTCGATTGTAATGATTTTAGAATATTTTTCAAACACGCTATGCAGCAATGCTTCGTCTAATGGTTTAGCAAAACGCATATCGTAATGTGCCGGGTTTAAACCTTGCGGTACCACCTCTCTTATGGCCGATGCTGCAAAATTTCCCGGGTGCCCAAAAGAAAGAATAGCCACTTCTTCCCCATCTCTTAATTTTCTTCCTTTGCCAATTTGAATTTCTTCAAAAGCTGTTTTCCATTCCGGCATCACGCCTTCTCCTCTTGGATAGCGAATAACGAATGGGGCTTTTGTAGATTCCAACTGGGCAGTGTACATTAAATTCCGCAATTCTCTTTCATTCATTGGGGCGCTTACCACCATATTGGGAATGCAGCGCATATAGGCAATATCGTAACAGCCATGATGCGTTGGCCCGTCTTCCCCCACTAATCCTGCCCTGTCTAAGCAAAAAATTACGGGTAATTTTTGAATGGCCACATCATGTATCACCATATCATAAGCCCTTTGCATAAACGAAGAATAAATATTGCAGAACACTTTCATGCCCTGGGTAGCGAGGCCGGCGCTTAGCGTTACAGCATGTTGCTCACAAATGCCAACGTCAAATGCCCTGTGGGGCATTTTCTCCATCATAAATTTTAATGAGCAGCCACTGGGCATTGCCGGTGTAATGCCCAGGATATTTTTATTTTGTTCGGCCAGTTCTATTATGGTATGCCCAAATACATCCTGGTACTTAGGAGGTTGAGGCACATCAAAAGCTTTCTTTTTTATTTCACCGGTTATTTTATCAAATAAGCCGGGTGCATGCCATTTGGTTTGGTCTTTTTCTGCAAGGTCGTAACCTTTACCTTTTACCGTTTTAATATGCAAAATTTTTGGCCCGGGAATATTTTTAAGGTCGCTGAGTGTTTCCACCAGTTTATTCACATTGTGTCCGTCTATTGGCCCAAAGTAGCGCAATTTCAATGCTTCAAAAAGGTTGCTGCTTTTACTGATAATGCCTTTTAAACTGGCCTCCAGTTTTGCGGCCATATCCCTTGAAAAGGTTTTACCAACCGGAAGTTTTCCTAATGCTTTCCAAACATTATCCCTCAGTTCATTATAAGTATGCGATGTAGTGATATCGGTTAAGTATTCTTTTAAAGCGCCTACATTGGGGTCAATGCTCATACAGTTATCATTAAGAATGATGAGCAGGTTGCTTTTTTCAATTCCGGCATGGTTCATCGCTTCAAATGCCAGGCCGGCCGTCATAGCGCCATCTCCAATTACGGCAATATGCTGCCTGTCGTTTTCTCCTTTATAATGGCTGGCCATGGCCATGCCTAATGCTGCAGATATAGAGGTTGAAGAATGCCCCACGCCAAATGTATCGTACACACTTTCACTCCTTTTAGGAAAACCACTTAGGCCGTTATATTTTCGGTTGGTTGGAAACTGATGCCGCCTGCCGGTAAGGATTTTATGCCCATATGCCTGGTGGCCCACATCCCACACCAACTGATCATAGGGTGTGTTAAATACAAAATGCAGGGCTACAGAAAGCTCTACCACACCAAGGCTGGCTCCAAAATGGCCGCCATAGATGCTTACCACATCAATTATGTACTGTCTAAGTTCATCTGCAAGTTGCGGCAACTGGTCTTTATGCAACTTCTTTAAGTCTGCGGGGTCATTTACCTGAGCTAATAAAGTACCTGGCTTAATATCCATTTGGGTTAAAAAATTAATATGTAAAGATACGTTTTTTGAAATAGCAATCCTCCAAAAACTGTTCCTGAAACGGTTTAGCAGGCCGTTTATTTTTTTAATACCGTATGGAGGTAATAAGGTTCATCATCGTGGCTTACGGCTTCCTGCTGATTCCAAAATGCCTGGGTAACAATATTACCGGATGGCGTTTTTAATAACCGGCCAAATATAGCATTGATGGCATTAAAGGTTAAATCGGTAACACCCAAAGTAAATGTTGGGTTTTCTATTGGTGCTAATTCAGGTTGCATAACGGGAGCCTCCCCTTCTGCCGCAGGTTTTGCAGCTGCTGCCTTGGGTGGCGGCGAGGGAACCACCACCACAGTAAAGCCATTGTGAACCAAAAGATTTTTAAGAAATTCTACCCTTGGCCTGTTGATATTCTTTTCCACAACAGAACACTTGATGCCCTCCAGGTCTTCAAACTCATGATTTTTATTAATAGCCATGTAATAAAATTTTACCAAACCGATTTTACAAGCGTTGCAATATACTCATAAGCCCCGCTCATTACCCCCGTTACAATTGTGCCGGCGGTACAAATCCACAAAGCCCATTTGGGCATCCGGCTTACGGAAATTCTATTCAAAGATGTTTCTGCATCATCCATAAACATAAGCCTTACGATACGCAGGTAGTAATAAACGGACAGTACAATGTTTAAAGCAATGAGAGTAAGAATTACATAGTTCACGCTTCCGGCAACGGCCAGCACTAAAAAAAATTTTCCAAAAAACCCGGCCATGGGCGGTATGCCTGCAAGGGAAAATAATGCCAATGCAAAAACCCATGCCAATGAAGGGTTTTTCTTATAAAATCCTTTAAACGCATTGATATCTTCTCTTCCTGTATGATCCATTACCACAGCAATTACGCCAAAAGCAGCCAGGTTGCTAAACAGATATACAAGGATGAAATAGATGAGCGCTGAGGTACTCATTAATTTTCCCGCTGCCAAAGCTATAAGCACAAAGCCCATTTGTGTAATGGACGAAAAAGCCATAAATCGTTTGCTGTTTTGCTGCCTTAGTGCAAAAAGATTTCCCAGCACCATGGACAATAAAGCCAGTAAGATGATGATTGCCCGCCAGGTAATAAAAATATTTTGAAAAACATTAAACAGCAGGTAAGCCAAAACAAACAATACGCTTCCCTTTGAAACAACTGATAAGTAAGAGGCCGTGGCCACCGGGGCGCCCTGGTAAACGTCGGCCGTCCATAAATGAAAGGGTACTGCAGAAATTTTAAATCCTATCCCGGCCAGTATAAAAATAAATGCAAACAAAAATGCAGGGTTAGCCGTTGCGGCTTTTTGTAATTCAAAAAAATCCAGCGTTCCGGTAAGTGCATAAATAAACCCGGCGCCAAATAAAAACATTGCCGATGCAAAAGCCGAACTCATAATATATTTCAAAGCTGCTTCTGAAGATTTTTTTCTTCCCAGGTCAAAATTGGCCATTAAGGCTACCGGTATGCCCGCAAGTTCCAGGCCTAAAAAAAACATGAGTAAATGGCGGCTGCTGATCATATAAAATGCCCCCAGCAGGGCAGCCAACATCAAAATATAAAATTCCAGGTAATGCCGGTGTACTTTAAGCCAGTCATAAGCCATAAAAGAAATTACCAGCAAGGCAAAATTCAACAGGCTTTTTTGAAAAACAATCAACCCATCGGTATGGTACATATTGCCAAATAAATTCCCGGTAGGGTTTCCCCAAAAGCCAAGCAGTAAATTTGCAATTAGTAAACCATTGATCCCGGTTAAAACTTTTTCTGTCACCAGGTTGTTTGAAGCAAGGTAAATAATCAGCAACAGGAAGATGAGTGCCGATAGCATCAGTTCCTGTTTCATCAAAAAAATATACTCAAGCATCCTGTGGTTATCTTTTATTTAAACGATAATTGTTGCAGAATAAAATCCGTAGCCGGATATATAAAATCCGTTACTAAAAAAGGAGCAATGCCCATTGCAATAATCCCTCCGGCCAGCAGGTACACGGCGGCCCTTTCGTTCCAGTTGGCAGCCGGCCTGCCATCCAGTTGAGCCAATGCCGCTTCGCCAAGGCTGTTGTTGATTTTTAATGGCCCCATGATAACTTTAGCCGTTGCTCTTAATATATATACAGCCGTAACCACAATAGATGCAGCAGCAATTATGGTTGCCCATTGATAATAAGCGCCTACCCTTTGCCAGCTTCCTACCAGTATGGTAACCTCTGCAACAAAGCCACTAAGCCCGGGCAAGCCCAGTGAACACAAACCCACCAACACAAACAGGGTAGAAATGAACGGCATAATTTTAAGCAATCCCCCCATTTTTGACACTTCCCGGGTATGCGTTCGTTCATAAATCATTCCTATTACTGCAAAGAAAAGGGCCGTCATAAGCCCATGGCTGATCATTTGTAATACCGCTCCATTAATTGCCGTTTTGGTAAGAATGCCAATGCCCAGCAACACAAATCCACAATGACTTACCGAGGAATAAGCATTGATATACTTAAGGTCGGTTTGCATCATGGTAACCAATGCGCCATATAAAATTGCAATGCAGGCCAGCACAATAATGGCATTGGAATAAAACTGGGCGCCTGCCGGCATTAAATATACAGCCACCCGTAAACATCCATATCCGCCCAACTTCATGGATATACCGGCAAGAAACATACTTGCAGCCGTGGGTGCTGAAGAATGCCCATCGGGCACCCATGTATGAAAAGGGAATAATGCCGTAAAAATGCCAAAGCCGATAAAAACAAATGGAAAAAATATTTTTTGTTTATCCGTTGGTAAAGGGTGGTCTGCAACGGTGAGCAGGTTAAAATCATGTACCCCATGAGTTGTGCTGAAAAAATATAAACCCGTTATGCCCACAAATACCAACGCCGATGCTGCCATGAGCATTAAAGCCAGCTTCATGGCGCTGTATTCTTTTTTTCCGCTTCCCCATATACCAATTAGCATAAATTTTGGCACTACGGCAAGTTCCAGGAAAAAAAACAGGGTAAATAAATCGAGTGAAATAAAAAAACCGTAGGCGCCAATGGCCAAAACCTGCATCAGGAAAAAGTATTCTTTACTCATCCGTTTCACATTCCACGATACCAATATGCCCGCCAGTACTATAAATGCCGTAAGCAATATCATGGTTACCGAAATACCATCTACACCAATATGATAACCGATATTTAAATGGCGAAACCATTCAAAATGCTGCTGAAATAAAAATTCTGAAACGGCGCTCTTTCGTTGCAGCATAAAAGATATTGCAAGCCAAAATGCCAAAACTAACTGAGCGATACCGGATGCAAGGGCAATGCCTTTCACCTGCTTTTGGCTATTCACCAAAAGCCCCGCTACAGCCAAAATCAATGGCACGATAATAAGCAAACTCAGGTTCATATTACTTCCATAAATAAATAAACATTAAAAGCAACAAGGCAATACCGCCAAAGAAAAACAAAAGGTATTGCTGTATTTTTCCACTTTGCAGGTGTTTAATGGATTTGGAAACATCCATGGTTGACGCTGCTAGTTCATTTACTGCCCCATCTACAAATTTTCTATCCATTCTTTCGGCATTTTTTCCCAGCATATTAAAAATGATGCGTTGCGTAATAAAATGATACAACTCATCTATATAAAATTTATTATGAGCCAGCCGATAAAGGACTTTCATTGATTTTGCCATAGCATCGGCCTTGCCCGATGCCGATTTATACATCCACATGGCAAGGAATATTCCGGTTAATGCTACCGCAACCGGCAACAGGGAGAAGCTAAGGTGAAAATGAGAGGCCAGCGCCCTTCCATCTGCAGATACATAAGAGCCAAAAGAAATAAAACCGGCCACAACGGTACAAACCAATAACAGCGCCAATGGAATTTTCATAGAAACCGGTGTTGTAGCATGGGATTGCGATACTTGTGCAGGCTTATTCCAAAAAACAGAAAAATAAAGCCGGAACATATAAAATGCGGTAAGGCCCGATGTGAGCAATGCCAGCAGGTAAACCCCTTTACTTTTTTGATAGGCCGCAAGCAAAATTTCTTCTTTGCTGAAAAAACCTGCAAAAGGCGGAATACCCGAAATAGCCAGGCAGGCAATTAAAAATGCAGCATGCGTAAGCGGAAGCTGCTTCCTTAATCCGCCCATTTCATTCATATTATTGCTGTGAACAACATGAATGATTACGCCGGCGCATAAAAATAATAAGGACTTAAAAAATGCATGAGTAAATAAATGAAACATTCCCGCAGTAAAACCAAGAGAAGCTTCGCCACTGCTGCCACTAACCCCAAGGGCCAGCATCATATAGCCAATTTGGCTCATGGTACTATATGCCAATATGCGCTTTACATCCGTTTGTGTGCAGGCTATTACCGCCGCAATAAACGATGACAGTAAACCTACAAATAGCACAATTTGTAAAGAAGCGCCATTAAATACATACAACGGAAAAAGGCGTGCCACTAAAAACACCCCGGCCACCACCATTGTGGCAGCATGTATTAAAGCGCTCACCGGAGTAGGACCCTCCATGGCATCGGGCAGCCAAACATGCAATGGGAACATGGCGCTTTTTCCGGCGCCCCCCATAAAAATTAGCGTTAAAGCCCAGGTAAGCCCGGAGCAGCCCAAAAACATTGGCGCCGCTGCAGAAATAAAAGCCGGCGATTGTGGTTGAGACAGGTTTTGTATTACCGTAATAAAATCGAGGCTGTTGCCAAAATAAGATAGCATAATGATGCCTATGAGAAAACCAAAATCGGCAAAACGGGTTACAATAAAGGCTTTTTTTGCAGCTGCAACGGCAGAGGGCTTTTGAAAATAAAACCCAATGAGTAAATAAGAGGAAATACCTACCAGCTCCCAAAACATATACATTTGAAATAAATTGGGCGCTAATACCAGTCCCAGCATTGAAAAAGTAAAAAGGCCCAGGTAAGCATAATATGTAGCAAACCGGGTTTCGCCTTTCATGTAACCCAAACTGAAGATATGCACCATGAGCGATATAAATGTTACTACTACCAGCATGATCACCGAGATGGGGTCGAGTAACACACCAATATTAATGGAGAGCTGATTGGTAAAACCGAGCCAGTGAATTTCCCAGGCAATCAACTTTACATAAACATCAAAGGCTTTACCGTAATCAAAAAAATATTGCCCTGCAACAATTATAGAAAGTATTGCCGAGGCCAGCAACAGCATTGTTGCAATAATACCTGCCGATTTTTTGAGATAGTTTTTACCCAACAACCCCAATAGCACAAAACCCAATAAAGGCAACAAAGGGATTAATAATATGATGAGTTGGTTTTTCATTAATATTTCATTTCATTGGCATCGTCCACATCAATGGACTGATGCGACCTGTAAAGATTAATGATAATGGCAATGGCTACGGCAGCTTCGGCAGCAGCAATGGTAATTATAAAAATGCTGAAAAATACCCCGTCAAGCTTCCCGGGATATAAATACTTGTTTGCCGCTACAAAATTGATATTAACACTATTCAGCATCAACTCCACAGACATGAGCATAGAGATCAGGTTTTTACGGGTAAAAAAACCATACATCCCAATAAAAAAAAGCAAGATGCTTAAAACAAATATATGTGCTAAGGGTATCAACTTAAGGATGGTTTATTATTTTTTCATCAATTTTTTCTCCGGGGTTTTTCATGGCGATCACTATACAGCCCACCATGGCAGCCAGCAAGAGTATGCTCACCACTTCAAAAGGAAGGGCATACCCATCTTTGCCGGTATGCAACATGGCCGTACCAATTTTACTTACCGAAGCATCTAAAACTTCATTACGCACCGGAAATTTTATATTGCAAATGATATAAATGCTAAACGCCATACCAAACAAGGCAGATAAAACCGCAAACAAGGTTCTGGCCGGCGGCGCTTTAGGCATTTCATTGCCGGATTGCTGGGTAAGAAAAACGGCAAAAATAATGAGCACTACAATACCGCCTACATATACGGCAATTTGAACGGCTGCAATAAATTCCACCTCCATCCAAAAATAAAGGCCGGCCACGCCAATTAACGAAAGCAATAACCAAATAGCCGAACGAAAAATTTTACGGGTAGTAACGGAAAGAAATCCCGTTACCAGTATAAGGGCAGCAATACCATAAAATGTAATTTGATAAGCAGTCATCCTTTTATATTGTTTTACTCTACACCCGACCTGATTTTAGAGCCTTCGTTATTTAATTTTTTAGTAAGCTTATTCCGGTCAAAAACACTATGTTCATAAGCTGTATCCATTTTTATTGCCGATGTTGGACAAGCCTCTACACAAAGGTTGCACATGGTACACATTTCCAGGCGATACACAAAAGTATCTAAGGCTTTCTTTTTTTTCCCTTCGGGTGTGGTATCAAACTTAGTTACAATTTTTATGGTTCCATTGGGGCAGGCCAGCTCGCAAGCTGTACAACCGGTACAGGCATGTTCGTTATTTTCATCATGCATCAATACCACTTCTCCCCTGAATCGTTCAGCAATTACCGGTCTTTCATCGGGGTATTGCTGGGTAATTATTTCTTTTGGTCTTACAAAATAAGATAAGGTACGGCGCATACCAATGGCCAGCGACTTTACCGCACCAAAAACCTCTTTTATATATTTAATCAAAAACATAATGAACGCTTAAAAATGCCAGCCACTAATGGCCACCACCGTTACCAGCAATAAATTTATTAAACTTATCGGTAATAAATATTTCCATTCCAGGTTGAGCAGTTGGTCAATCCTCAGCCGGGGAAAAGTCCAGCGAAACCACATCATTATAAAAATGAGAAAAAACGTTTTGCCAAAAAACCATACAATTCCCGGAATATAATCCATAACATGATTAAAGGTAGTGTTGTCACCAAAATGCAAAGGCATCCAACCGCCCAGGAAAAGCGTAGCGCCTATGGCACATACAATAAAAACATTTACGTATTCTGCCAAAAAAAACAAGGCAAACTTCATTCCCGAATATTCCGTATGGAAGCCGGCCGTAAGTTCACTTTCGGCTTCGGCCATATCAAAAGGCGCCCGGTTGGTTTCGGCAGTAGCAGCAATTATAAAAATCACAAAGGCAATTAGGGCAGGTATATGGCCCTTAAACAACCACCAGCCATTAGCCTGTGATTGTATAATATCACTAAAAGTTAAACTGCCCGATAAGATTACAATGGCTAAAATAGAAAACCCGGCGCTAAGTTCATAACTCACAATTTGCGCCCCGCTACGCATGGCGCCAAGAAGGGAATACTTATTGTTACTGCTCCACCCGGCCATTAAAATCCCTATTACACTTACGGAAGAAACTGCGCTTACAAACAACACCCCAATATTGATATCCCAAATTTGAAAACCGTTGGCAAAAGGCAGTGGCGCCAGTAATATCATGGCCACGATCATCACTAAAAAAGGCGCCAGGTGAAATAAGAAACGGTCTGCATTATCCGGCGTCATGCCTTCTTTTACAATTAATTTAATGGTATCGGCCACGGTTTGAAACATTCCTTTTGGGCCAACCCGATTGGGACCCAAACGCACTTGCATAAATGAAGACACTTTTCGTTCCATAAGCACCAGTACCAGGCCTAAAATGGCAAATAAACTAATAGCCAACAGGGCCACAATAATGGCTTCAATAAAAAACACCATACCCGGTTTGAATAATTCATTCAACTTTAGATCGGTACTTTTTACTATTTCATTAAGGCTCCACATGTTTCTTTATAACTAATTATTTTTATCGGTCAATATCGGGTATCACCAAATCAATGCTTCCCATTACGGCAACAAAGTCGCCGATTTTTCCACCTACGGCCATATGCTCCAGGGCGCTTAGGTTGCTAAATCCCGGCGAGCGGAATTTAATGCGATAAGGAGTGGTGGCGCCTTCGCTCACTATGTAAACCCCCAATTCACCCCTTGCCGTTTCCACTTTGCTGTAAAATTCTCCTTTGGGGGGTTTCAGTACCGCTTTTGTTTTTGCCTGGAAATCCCCTTCGGGGATATTATCAATTAACTGCTCAATAATATGCAGGCTTTGCCGCATTTCCTGCATCCTTACCTTATATCTTGCCCAGCTATCGCAGCCGGTATCAATAATTTCTTTAAAATCCAGTTTATCATAAATAGCATACGGAAAATGCTTGCGTACGTCACAACTTACACCACTGGCTCTTGCAACCGGCCCGGTGCAACCGTAGGAAATAGCCGATTCCCTGCTTAAATATCCAATCCCTTTGGTGCGGTTTTGAAAAATAATATTGTCGGTAACCAGTTCATCATATTCCGGCAACTTTGTTTTAAATTGATTAATGAAAGCATGAACTTTCTTTTGAAAATCGGGATGCAGGTCCATCAACACACCACCGGGTACCATGTAGTTCATGGTTAAGCGTGTGCCGCAGGTATCTTCAAAAATATCGGTGATCATTTCTCTTTCTCTAAAAGCATGAAAGAAAGGAGTGAGCGCCCCAATATCCATTGCCATAGAAGCCCACCATAGCATATGAGAAGCCAGCCGGGTAAGTTCATCCATAAGCACCCGTATCACCAATGCCCGGGCAGGTAATTCAATTTGCAGAGCTTGCTCCGTAACCAGGCAGCAGGCATGATTATTAATATGGCTGCTGAGATAATCCATTCGGCTGGTTACATAAACAAATTGCCGGTAACTGAGGCTTTCACACATTTTTTCTATAGAGCGATGAATGTAGCCAAGATGGGGTTCCACTTTTTTGATGGTTTCCCCATTGAGCGTAATTACAAAATGCAGTACGCCATGCGTAGCCGGGTGCTGCGGCCCAATGTTGATGACCATTTCACCTTCGGCGGTGGATTGTTTTACTATTTCGGTTGTACTGTACAATTTATAGTTTTACCATGTTTACCGGGTCTTCAAAATCTTTTCTCAAAGGGTTGCGGCCTTCCCAGCCATCGGGCAAAATGAGTAACCGTAAATCGGGATGATTTAAAAATTTCACCCCAAACATTTCATACACTTCTCTTTCGTTAAACTCTGCCGTACGCCAAATGGAAGCAACGGATTCTATCTCAGGGTTATCCCGGTCTAAATCTACTTTAACTACAAGCTCATGACCCAAAACGGTTGACCGGAGAAAATAAACCATTGTGAGCCTGGTTTTCCAGTCCACGCAGGTTTCACAAAAAAGAAAATCGAATTGTAATGTATTTTGATTACGTAAAAGACCGGCACTATTGAACCATTCGGATGAGGAAACCTTTACATTGAGCCATTGGCCGCTCTCTTCAAAAGTGGCAGCAGGCAAAAGACCGGTGAGTGTTATTTTCAGTTCTTCTTTCGTCATTCGGTTTTTCAATAGTCAATTAGATTGCGGGAAGTTCTTTCATTTCCTCTTTTATTTGTTCCCGGGTTAACCCCATTTTTATTTTTTTCTGCAAAGTAATTAAAGCATGGATCAACGCTTCCGGCCTTGGCGGGCAGCCGGGAATGTACACATCTACCGGAATTACATGATCGGCGCCTTTTACCACGCTGTAAGTATTATAAAAAAATGGGCCCCCGCTTATGGCGCAGGCTCCCATGGCAACCACATACTTGGGTTCAGCCATCTGGTCGTAAAGCCTTTTAAGCACCGGAGCCATTTTATTTACAATGGTGCCGGCAATAATAATTACATCGGCCTGCCGTGGAGTGGCCCTTACCACTTCAAAGCCAAAACGGCTCCAATCGTATTTGGAAGAATTCACCGACATAAACTCAATGGCACAGCAACTGGTACCAAAGGTAAGCGGCCATAAAGAGTTGCTCCTTGCCCAATTGATGAGGTCGTCGAGTTTACTGGTGCTGATGGTAGCGCCGGTTTCCCTTACAATTTCACCCGGAAATACTTCCGCACCCTGCGATGTAATTTCTTCACTCATATTATTGCCACTTCAATGCGCCTTTTTTATGGGCGTATAAAAAACCTAAAAATAAAATAAACAGGAAAACCATTACTTCTGCGAGGGCAAACCAGCCTATTTTTTTAACCACCACGGCCCAGGGAAATAAAAAAATCAATTCTACATCAAATAATAAAAAAAGCAGGGCAAATAAATAATAACCTACATTAAACTGTACCCAGGTTGGCCCCTGTGTAGGGATGCCACATTCGTAAGGCTCACCCTTTTGCTTATTAGTATGGGTTTTTAATAAAAATTTGGAAACCAGCAAGGCTATACCCGAAAAGGTAATTGCTGCAATAGAAAGAATGATGAGGGAAGCGGCGCCCATATATTCAACTCTTTAATTTGCTTAAAGTTAACCATCATTGGCTATTGCACAAAATATGTTATGTACATATTGTGGAAATAAAAAACTGCTGAAACTATTGCTGTAAAGCCAGCGTAAAAACAAAATACAAGATGCTGCGTATGTCGTAAAACCTTTTCATGGTACTTATTGTACCCTAAAAGTACCCCGCCCCTGGCTTAAAAAAAATAACCTAAATAGCGTAGTGGCGCCCATTGGCTGCATTAAATCACTACGTTCACCATTTTTCCTTTTACAAAAATAATTTTTTTGGGCGGCTTTCCTTCCAGCCATTTTTGCACCACATCATTTTGCAATACCATTTCCTCCACCTGCGGTTGCTCCAGGGTGAGCGACAAGGTAAGGGTAGTTCTTAATTTACCATTTATAGAAACGGGGTACTCTTTACTGGCTTCTACCAGGTACTTTTCTTCCAGCTTTGGATAAGCGGCATCCAGTACAGAGCCTGCATTGCCCAATTGGCTCCAAAGTTCTTCGGCAATATGCGGTGCATAAGGGGCAAGTAAAATCAACAGTTTTTCCAGGATTTCTTTTTTATGGCATTTGGCATCGGCCAGTTCATTCACACAAACCATAAAAGCGCTCACGGCTGTATTGAACGAAAAATTTTCGGTATCCTGTTCAATTTTTTTAATGCTTCGGTTTATAATTTTTTGCTCTGCATCCTGGGGCTGGTCATTGTTCCATACTTTACCTTTCAATTCATCATTAAATAAACGCCAAAGCTTCCTTAAAAAACGGTGTACCCCTTCAATGCCTTTGGTATCCCAGGGTTTGCTTTGCTCCACCGGACCCAGGAACATTTCGTACATGCGGAAGGTATCGGCACCATATTTATCACACAATTCGTCGGGGTTAACCGTATTGTATTTTGACTTGGACATTTTTTCCACTTCTGCTCTGCAAATAAATTTGCCATCTTTTTCTGTAATTACTTTAGGATTTTCAAATTTTGATCTTTCCTGTAGGAATTGATCAATTTCTAATTCGACTCCATCTACATAATTTACATTTACATGAACGGAGTTAAATTTAACTCCCGCTTTCTCAATAAACGCCGATTCCTTACTAATTATATACTCAGGATCTTGTTCATTTATTTGTGCAATTAGGTCTGTTATTGGAATTTCTCTACTAAGAATTTTGTTAGCAAAATCATAGGAGATATAGAATGTAGATTTATTATTAATTATCAAGTTTACCAATTCTACCCTAAAAACAAACCTACTGCTTCCCTGTATCATCCCCTGGTTCACTAATCGTTTAAACGGCTCATCAAATCCTATCAAACCCAGGTCATACAATACTTTGGTCCACATACGGCTGTAGAGCAAATGACCCACGGCATGCTCCGTTCCGCCAACATATACATCTACCTGGTTCCAGTAATCACTGGCTTTTCTGTCACAAAAAACGGTATCATTATGGGGATCCATATACCGTAAAAAATACCAGGAAGAACCTGCATAACCGGGCATGGTACTGGTTTCCATTTGATCTTTCGTCCATTCGGGTATATTGGCCAGTGGCCCTTCTCCTTCGGGCCCGGGGCCGTATTGATCTACATGCGGCAATTTTACGGGTAATTCCTCATCGCTCATTGCAACCGGTATGCCCTCTATCCATTTTATGGGAAAAGGCTCGCCCCAATAACGTTGGCGGCTAAAGCCGGCATCCCGCATTTTATAATTCACTTTACGCTTGCCAATACCCAGCTCTTCTATTTTACTTACTGCTATGCCAATGGCGTCTTTCATCAGCAGGCCATTTAAAAAATCGCTGTTTTCAAGCACGGCATCTTTGGTGGGGTTGGCTTCCTGGCCATTAAAATGGCTGCCAATAATATTGGTAATGGGAATATTAAAATGTTGGGCAAAATCAAAGTCTCGTTGATCGCCGCAGGGCACGGCCATAATAGCGCCCGTTCCATAGCCGGCCAATACATACTCTGCAATCCAAATTGGAATTTCACGTCCGTTAAAAGGGTTGATGGCATAAGCGCCGGTAAAGCAGCCCGTAACCTGTTTTACTTCACTCATGCGCTCCCGGTCGCTACGGCTTTTTACATAGCTAAGATATTCATCAATTGCCTTTTTCTGCTCTTCGGTTGTAACCTGTTTTACTAAATCATGCTCAGGCGCCACTACCATAAAATCCACTCCAAAAATAGTATCGGGCCGGGTGGTATAAACTTTCAGTTTATCGGCATGGCCTTTAATGGAAAAGTCCATTTCGGCTCCTTCGCTTCTTCCAATCCAGTTGCGTTGCATTTCCTTCATGGCATCACTAAAGTCCACGGTTTCCAGCCCCTGCAATAACCGGTCGGCATAAGCGGTAATGCGTAAATACCATTGCCGCATTTTCTTTTTAACCACCGGCTGTCCACCCCGTTCGCTTACGCCATTCACCACTTCATCATTGGCCAATACCGTACCCAGGGCTTCGCACCAGTTCACTTCGCCGTAAGCCACAAAAGCCAGGCGGCGTTTCATTAACCAATCGCTCTTGGTTTTTTCATCAAACCGGTTCCATTCATCGGCTGTAAACTTGCTGCTGCCCTTTGTTTCGTATTTTTTTATAAGGGCGCTAATAGGTAAAGCGGCTTTGCAGGTATTGCAGAAATAGCTGTTGAAGAGTTGCAAAAAAATCCACTGTGTCCATTTGTAATATTGTGGGTTGCTGGTGCGTACTTCCCGGTTCCAATCAAAACAAAAACCAATTTTATTCAATTGTTTTTTAAAAGTTGCAATATTTTTTTCGGTGGTATCGGCCGGGTGTTGCCCGGTTTCAATGGCATATTGTTCGGCCGGCAAACCAAAGCTGTCAAAGCCCATAGGATGCAGTACATTAAACCCTTTTAGCCTTTTATAGCGGCTGTAAATATCGCTGGCAATATAGCCTAAGGGGTGGCCCACATGCAGACCGGCTCCGCTGGGATAAGGAAACATATCCAGCACATAATATTTTGGCTTGCTGCTTTGGGTACTTACGGCATAAAAATTATTTTGCTTCCATAGCTCCTGCCATTTTCGTTCTATATCTCTAAAATTATATTCCATTCTTATTTTCAATCAACATTTTAAAAAATTATTTTAACAAAATAATAGGCAGAACTCTACCTTGTTAAAAATATATTTGACCCACAACCGATTTTTGGGTAAGCCGCAAATTTAAAGCAAAGCAGTTAAAAACCTTTATTTTTGCGCCATTGCCGGGCATGTACTCCTTTATTTTTTTATAAAAGGGTTAGCCTAAAAAAAATTTAACTGAAAAAAATATCCAATTTCTAATTAAAACAAATCATTCTTATGGCTCAATTTGGTAAAGCTCCGGGCACCAGAAGCAAACCCAGCTATGTTTATGCGATCATCGGCGTATCCTTAGTGCTTTTTTTATTTGGCATTGTAGGCTGGTTCTTCCTCAATCTTCGCAAAACCGGCGACTATTTTAAAGAAAGTATACAGGTACATACGTATTTGAACCGGGATGCCCCCAAAGTGCAAATTGACAGCTTAACGCAATACATCAGTTCATTGCCTTATGCCAACCGGGTAGAATATGTTACCAAAGAAAAAGCCATCGCCAAATGGAATGCAGAAAACGATACCACCTGGAAGCAATTTTTATCCAACAACCCTTTGCCGGAAAGTATTGATTTTTATGTAAAGGCCGACCATGTAGATAAGGACAGCCTGGCTTTGCTTGCTACCGATTTACAAAATTATTTTCCGGGGGTAATCAGCGAATTTCAATTCCCCACCGAAACCTTAACGCAGGTAAGCAAGTTTGTAAAAACCGCAGCCGTTATTTTTTTAATTGCGGCTATTTTGCTTACCATCCTGGTGGTTATATCCATTGATAATACCATCCGCCTGGCCATGTACAGCAACCGGTTTTTAATAAAAACCATGCAAATGGTAGGCGCTACAAGGGGTTTTATTTCCAAGCCCTTAAATAAAAGAGCCATTGTGAATGGCCTGATTGCTTCGGCTATTGCCATAGTGGCCGTACTGGGGTCTGTAGTATTGATTGAAAAATTTATACCCGATTTTAAAGTGCTGCATGATAACCGTGGGCTTTTCTTCCTTTGTATATTAATAATTGTGTTGGGTATAGCCATTACCGTAATCAGTACCCATAGGGCCGTAATTAAATATTTAAAAATGAAGCTGGATGAATTGTATTAAACCCGGTACAGTGCCAGTTTTGGAACTTCTGCAACCTTAAACTATATTGCAGCCTCAACCAAAAAGTTTATGTCAAAAAACAAACCGGATACCACTGCAAAAGCACACAAAGAATCCCACGCCAATATAGCGCTCTTTAATAAAGAAAATTATAAATGGATGTTAATTGGCCTTGCCGTACTGGCCATTGGCTTTTTTTTGATGGCCGGCGGCAAAAGCAGCAATCCGCAGGTTTTTGACCCCAAAGAAGTGTATAGCCCCGTACGGATTACCCTGGCGCCCTTATTAATTATCATTGGATTTGTAATAGAGATTTACGCTATTATGAAAAAAACGAAAACAGACTGATTTTTTATTCATACTTATTTAGCCGGTTTAATAATTTGAAAATAGGTTCAGGTATTAAACCGGTTTTTTATGATATCAACGGCTTAGCATTATGAATATTATTGAGAGTATCATTATTGCAATTGTAGAAGGTATTACGGAATATATTCCCATTAGCAGCACGGGGCATATGATTATCACCGAGAAACTTTTGGGTGTGGAAGAAAATGATTTTGTAAAAGTTTTTACCGTTGCCATTCAACTGGGAGCCATCCTATCGGTTTTAGTGCTTTACCGTAAAAAATTCTTTGATCTTAAAAATATCAGCTTTTATTTAAAACTGGCCATTGGCGTAATTCCCGCCATTGTACTCGGCTTTTTATTTTCCAAAAAAATTGATGCCTTGCTGGACAGCAGCACTACTGTTGCCCTGGCTTTATTACTGGGTGGTATTCTATTACTTTTTATCGACAACGTATTTACGCAAAATAAGATCCACAACGAAAAAGAATTATCCTTCCTCAAAGCCTTTATCATCGGGTGCTGGCAATGCCTGGCCATGGTTCCCGGAGTGAGCCGCAGCGCCGCTTCCATCATAGGCGGTATGCAGCAACAATTAACCCGGCATGCAGCGGCGGAATTTTCCTTTTTTCTTGCCGTACCCACCATGCTTGCCGCATCGGGCTATAAACTTTTTAAATACTACCGCCAAAATGCTGGCTTTAGTAACCACGAATTGCAATTGCTTGCCATTGGCAACCTTGTGGCTTTTATTGTGGCCCTGCTTGCCATCAAATTTTTTATCGGCTTTTTGCAAAAACACGGCTTTAAGGTTTGGGGTATTTACAGGATTATTTTGGGGGTACTGCTCCTGGCGCTTATTTACAAAGGCTATTTACCCGCTTAAGGTATAAAAAACAGTGTATTACAATCCTTTAATGTGTATAACATACATATTTTTTCCAAACGGATGGTAATTGTTATTTTTGCCAAATGCACATTGTAGAATCCATTCAAAAAGCCACGGCTCATACACTCAGCGGGCTTTTTGGTGCGGCAGTAACCGAAACCGACTTCCAGGT
Source organism: Bacteroidota bacterium (assembly GCA_018266715.1). GTDB lineage: Bacteria > Bacteroidota > Bacteroidia > Chitinophagales > Chitinophagaceae > Ferruginibacter. The sequence continues at coordinate 3,932 of JAFDZZ010000050.1, read as the reverse complement.
AAATAAAACAAAAGAAGAATTTGAGGGCGACTATACTATTGTACTTTTTGGCCTTTTGAAAAAAACAGGAAAAAGTCCGGATGCGCTTGGTAACGAATTAGGCAAGGCATTGCTACAACAAAATCCCGGGCTGTTTAGCCAATACAATATTAATAAGGGATTTTTAAACCTTACTATTACAGACGGCTATTGGCATCAATTTTTACAAGAGCACTACCGCAATACCCATTATGGAAAAACCTTAACCAATGCAGGAAAGGTAATGGTGGAGTATTCTTCTCCAAACACCAATAAGCCGCTTCACCTGGGCCATTTAAGAAATAATTTTTTAGGCTGGAGCATTGCTGAAATTTTAAAGTTTAACGGGTACCAGGTAATTAAAACCTGCATTGCCAACGACCGCGGCATTCATATTTGCAAAAGCATGGTGGCCTGGCAGCTTTACGCAAACGGCAGCACACCGGATAGCACCCATACCAAAGGCGATCATTTTGTAGGTGATTATTATGTATTGTTTGGCACAGAACATAACAAACAAGCCAAAGAACTGGTTGAAAGCGGTATGAGTAAAGAAGAAGCCGAAAAAAATACGGCTTTAATGAAAGCCGCCCAGCAAATGCTCATAGACTGGGAAGCCGGCAAGCCCGAAGTAATGGACTTATGGAAAAAAATGAACAGTTGGGTGTATAAAGGCTTTGATGAAACCTACCAGGTAATTGGCAGCGATTTTGACAAAATGTATTACGAAAGCGAGACCTATATTTTAGGTAAACAATTAGTGGAATTAGGCCTGGAGAAAAAAGTGTTTGTTAAAAAAGAAGATGGCAGTGTATGGATTGATTTAACCGCCGATGGCTTAGACGAAAAAATAGTACAGCGCAAAGACGGAACAGCCGTTTATATGACCCAGGATATAGGACTTGCCCTTGAAAAATATAAACAGTACCAATGCAACAACAGCATTTATGTGGTTGGCGACGAACAAAACTATCATTTTAAAGTACTGAAACTCATTTGCGAAAAACTTCAAATACCTGCCGCCGAAGGGATTTATCACCTAAGTTATGGTATGGTGGAGTTGCCCAGCGGCCGTATGAAAACAAGGGAAGGCACCGTGGTAGATGCTGATGATATTGTAGCCGAAATGCAACAGGAAGCCGAACAAAAAACCAATGAACAGGGAAAAGTAAAAGATTTTTCAAATGAAGAGCTTAAAGCACTTTACCGTACCATTGGCCTGGGTGCATTAAAGTTTTTTTTACTAAGGGTAGATCCCAAAAAAAGAATGGTTTTCAACCCAGAGGAAAGCATAGATTTTCATGGCTTTACGGGCCCGTTTATTCAATATAATTATGCCCGTATAAAGTCGGTATTAAGAAAAAACGATGCCCCTGAGCCAATAATTACCAAAGGAGAATTTCTACGGCTGGAAAAAGAATTAGTGGTAGCCCTTGAACAGTTTCCGGCAGTGCTGAAGGCAGCGGCGCATGAATACAACCCTTCTGCAATTGCGGTGTATGCATACCAGGTAGCCAAAACGTTCAGTTCGTTTTTTGCGGAACATTCCATAGCCCAGGCAGAAACCCCCGAAAAAAAACAACTCAGGCTAAAGCTGTCTATGCTCACAGCTCATGTACTGCAAAATGCATTGCATTTGCTGGGCATTAAGGTGCCGGAACGAATGTAAATTTAAAAACAAATTGCCCCATATTATTACAAAACAATAAACGGTGTATATTCAAATATGGCAGAAAAAAAAGTAACCAGGATTGGCGTAATGTGCAGCGGGGGCGATAGCCCGGGTATGAATGCCGGTATAAGAGCGGTAGTACGCACAGCTTTATATCATGGCATTGAAGTATATGGCATTGTGCGTGGGTACAGCGGCATGATAGAAGATGATATTTACCAAATGCAAAGCCGCAGCGTAGCCAACATCATCCAAATTGGCGGAACCATTTTAAAAACGGCCCGGTCCAAAGAGTTTTTCACCAAAGAAGGAAGAGAAAAAGCCTATTCCAATCTTAAAAAAAGAGGGATAGACGGTTTAGTGATATTAGGAGGCGATGGTAGTTTTCGAGGCGCACAAACCTTCAGCAATGAATTTGATATCCCCTGCATTGGCCTGCCGGGAACCATTGATAAAGATATTGCCGGCACCGATTTTACCATAGGTTTTGATACCGCAGTAAATACCGCCGTACAGGCCATTGATAAAATAAGAGATACCGCCGAAAGCCACGACAGGCTTTTTATCATTGAAGTAATGGGCCGGGATGCCGGCTATATTGCCTTACACAGTGGCATTGCCACAGGCGCCGAGAATATTTTAATCCCCGAAAAGAAAACCGATATTGACAACCTCATTGCCTCGTTACAGGAAAAAGAAAAACGTAAAAAATTAGTAAACCTCATCATTGTTGCCGAAGGTGAAAAAGGCGGCGCCGATTACATAGACAAAATCATAAAAGAAAAAATTCCCGGACTGGATACCCGGGTGTGTATTTTAGGCCATATTCAACGGGGGGGCTCTCCTACCTGTTTCGACCGGTTGATTGCCAGCCGTATGGGATACCATGCCGTGGAATGCCTCATGGAGGGACGGTTCAATGTATTTGTAGGTATTGTCAATAACCGCATCAATTATATTCCACTCAATGAAGCCGTAAAAAAGAAACAACGCATTAACGAAGAATGGATGAAAATTGTAAAAATTCTTTCTTCTTAAATTATTAAACCTATTAAGCACAGCAGCAAATGAATACGTCAGACAAAAATATCAGCAAGTACCTGCACCAGGAAATGGATAAAGAAGCCGGTATTGCCCACTCTCAAAAGAAAACCAAAATAGTGGCCACCGTGGGCCCATCCTGCAATACCTATGAAAAATTGCTGGAACTGGTAAAAGCAGGTGTAAATGTTTTTCGCCTCAATTTTTCACACGGCACTAATGAAGACAAAAAAACCATCATCAACTATATTGCCCGGCTTAATAAAGAAGAGCCTTACAATATTGGTATTTTGGGAGACCTGCAAGGGCCTAAATTAAGGGTAGGCGAACTGGAAGGAGGTAGCATAACACTCAACACCGGCGATAAACTCATTTTCACCACGGAAAAGCAAGTGGGTACAAAAGATAAAATATATATTTCTTATCCCAACTTAACCAAAGATGTAAAAGCAGGGGAACGCATTTTTTTAGATGACGGAAAAATGGAAATACAGGTTGAGAAAGTATTGAATGAAAAAGAATTAACGGTAAGTGTTACCCTGGGCGGTATTTTGTTGCCCAAAAAAGGCGTAAACTTTCCCGACAGTGAACTTTCTTTGCCTTCGCTCACCGAAAAAGATATTGCCGACCTGGATTTTATTATTGAACAAAAAATTAACTGGGTTGCGCTCTCCTTTGTTCGTAAAGAAGAAGATATTTTGGATTTAAAAGAAAGAATAAAACTTCAAAACAGCAAGATTAAAGTCATTGCCAAAATAGAAATGCCCGAAGCGGTAAAAAATATCCGCAATATTATTTTGGCCAGTGATGCCGTAATGATTGCACGGGGAGATTTAGGCGTGGAAATTCCCATTGAACAAGTGCCGATTGTTCAAAAAGATATTATACGCAAGTGCATCCGCAGGGCAAAACCGGTTATTGTTGCAACGCAAATGATGGAAAGTATGATTAACCATACCAAACCCAACCGTAGTGAAGTAACCGATGTGGCCAATGCCGTATTGGAAGGTACCGATGCCGTAATGCTCAGTGGTGAAACTGCCACAGGAGATTACCCAAAATTGGTGGTAGAAACCATGACGAGAATTATACAGTATGTAGAAAGTACTTTATATCATTATAACCGGGAAGATTTGCTGGCCCCTCAACCCCACTCCCCGTCCTTCATTAGCGATGCCATTTGTTATAATGCCTGCAAACT
>JAFDZZ010000004.1 GCA_018266715.1 Bacteroidota bacterium | reverse complement strand
AAATCAATTTTAAAATAGCCTCTTTTTTTAGACGTATAGGTTTCGTTACATGCCGTTAAAAGCATTACCGGTAGGGTTAAGGACAACAAAATTCTAAAAGTAGCGGGTTTCATTTTAAAGGATTATTCTGCCTCTTTTGAGTTAATGGTAATTTGAACTTTATCAATCCTGTTTTTACTGATGGAAAGCGGGGTAAATGTAAAATCACCTGCTGTGAATTTTTGATTTACCGCAGGAAATTCGCCGGCAATTTCCAATACCAGCCCGGCAACCGAATCACTATCGCCCCTGATGCCGTCAAACGTATCCGGCGAAAGGCCCATGGATTTACAGGCATCATTGATCATTTTTCTACCTTCAAAAATGTAATTATAGTCATCAATTTTTTTATTTACATTTTCAATATCATCAAATTCATCATTAATGTCGCCAATAACTTCCTCCATTATATCTTCCAGGGTTACAATTCCCGATGTGCCGCCAAACTCATCTACCACAATGGCAAAATGCACTCTTTTGCTCCTAAACTCCTGCAGCAGGTCTTCAATAAATTTTTGTTCATGAACAAAATAAGGGGTGCGCATTAAGGGCTGCCAGTTAAACCCGGCAGGCTCGCCAATATGCGGCAGCAAATCTTTGGTATGGATCATTCCGGCAATTTCATCTAAATTATTTTTATACACCGGCAGGCGGGAGTAGTGCAGTTCCTGAACCTTTGTTTTTATTTCTTCAAAGCTGCTGTTAAAAGGGATGCCGCTTACATCCATCCGGGTACGCATAATTTGCTTAACCGAGGTATTGCCAAATTTGTAAATACCCTTTAAAATTTGTTTTTCTTTACTGGTGGCTTCATGTTCGGGCAACAGGTCTATGGCGTAGGCAATATTGGTTTCGGCCATTTTAGCATCCGATTCCGGCGTTAATCTTTTTTCAATTCGATCATTTAACCGCACCAGTTTTTTGCTGATGTTGTAAAACAGGCTGTTGAATATTTCAACGATTAATGATGCGGTACCGGCAAACCAAATTTTATGATTTGCGGCCCAGACTTTTGGGATTATTTCTGCAAAGAGTACTAAAAAAGTACTCACAAAAAACAACTTGCAAATAAATACGAGCCAGGTGGGCCAATGGTAAGCGCCGCTATCATCGGCAGGTAGCCAGTTATCCAGCAGCATATTCGCAATTAATATAAATGCAATATTTACCAGAGCATTGGAGATGAGCATACTGGCCAGTAAGGTTTTGGGCTGTTCCAACAGGCTTACAATGCGCCGGTATGAAGGTTGCTTCCTGGTTTTTAAAATATTGATGTCTTTATTGTTGAGGGAGAAAAAGGCAATTTCGCTTCCGGCAGTGATAAACGATAAAAAAAGCAGGAGCAATGCCACAAAGATTAAAACAGTAACCGCAGCTGTGTTTAAAGCCAGGAAATAAATTGGGGGAAGAGGTATAACTGCCGAATGATAATCCAAGTCAGGTTTTTTTGGTAAATAATAATATGCTTAACTAAGCAGCTTTATATAGTGGCATAGTGGTTAAGGGTTAGGGATTTAAAATGGAAGCCTTTCATCACTGCTTTCAGAAGCCGGGGGAGGCAGTTCGTCTCCGGGGTGGGCTTCATGGATATCGCTTCCCTCACTTCTTTTGTCCAGCATAATCAGGTTATCGCCTACAATTTCGGTGGCAAATTTTTTATTCCCTTCTTTATCCTCCCAGCTACGGGTTTTTAAGCGGCCTTCAATATAAACCAGGCTGCCCCTGTGCAAATATTTTTGAGCCAGTTCTGCAAGGCCACGCCATAATACCACGGTATGCCATTCGGTTTGCGAAATTAGTTTGCCGCTCCGGTCTTTATAGGTTTCCGTAGTGGCCAATGAAAATTTTGCAACGGCAATATTGCCTTCCAGGAATTGTATATCCGGGTCTTTTCCTAAATTTCCAATTAACATTACCCTGTTTACCCCTCTCATAAATTATAATTTTAAAAAAGCACAATCTATTCCGGAAGAATTGAACTTAAAGATACGGCTTATTTATTTTATTTGTTCCCTGCCCTGCCCGGTAGCAGCTAAAATTTAACCCTTTTACAGCGTTTTTAGTGATTTAAGGTATTGATTAATAAAACCCGTAAATGCCTTATCCTTTATACTTTTTTTGGGTACCCATTCATAATCTCCGATTGTTGTTTTTTTAAGAAGTGTTACCTGTATAAATTTTCCTGTTACCCGTTGGTGGGAGAGTTTTTGGGAAAACTCCTTTGAGACCTTTAAGGCAGGGTTTGATCCGGGGGCAAATTTCTTAATGAGCGGATGCTGCAACAGTTGTGGTTCCGAAAGCTTTTTGCCGGATTCTATTAAAATAAATTCATGTAAGTTTTGCCAAATATCTTTTGCAGTTCTTTTGTGAATATATACCCCGTTTTTATACGTTGCAATAAGGTAATACATCCACCTGTTGGTAAGTGTTGTTTTCTTTTCCTTAACCGGTAACTCATTTATTTTATGATGCTTTAATGCAAAGCATTTTGATTGCAAAAGGCAGGAAGCGCACAGGGGTAATTTTGGCTTACAAATGGTTGCGCCAAAATCCATCATGGCCTGGTTAAATTTGCCGGGTTGCTTTTTATTGAGTAGTTCATGGGCCAATGAATGCATGAGTTTTTTTCCGGCAGTACCGTCAATAGCGGTTTTAATACCAAAAAAGCGGGCCAGCACCCTGCTTACATTACCATCTACAACGGCATAAGGCTGGTTATAAGCAAAGGAAACTATGGCTGCAGCAGTATAGTTGCCAACTCCTTTTAATGCTAGTACATCTTCATATTTTTGGGGGAAAATGCCGCCATTTTTATTTATAAACCTTGCAGAAGCTAATAAATTTTTACACCGGGCATAATAGCCTAGCCCTTCCCAAAGTTTAAATACTTCTTCATCTTTGGCTTCCGCCAAATGCTTCACCGTAGGATATTGGTTTACAAAGCGGTTATAATATGCCGTGCCTTGCTCCACCCTGGTTTGTTGCAGTATAATTTCACTCAGCCAAATCTTATAAGGGTCTTTTTCTTCTTTCCAGGGCATTTTCCGCTTATTGTGCTTTTTATGCCATTCCACAATTTTTTGGCTAAAATATTGTTTAACAGTTTTATTATTGACAGGCATAAACAGTAAATCAACTGATAATCAAGTTATTTTTTGTTTTTATAGTAAATTTTCTTAATTTCAATGCTCCAAATTTAGTATTTATGCGAAAAGCAGATCTCATAGGCAAAATTTCTGAAAAAACCGGCATTCCAAAAGTAGATGTGTTGGTAACCTTAGAAACCATGTTTAAAGAAGTGAAAGCCACCCTCGCTAATGGTGAAAACCTTTATATTCGTGGGTTTGGTAGTTTTATAATTAAAAAGAGAGCTGCTAAAATAGGTAGAAATATCAAAAAGAATATAGCCGTTTCCATTCCGGAACACTTTATCCCTGCGTTTAAACCTGCAAAGGAATTTGTACAGGAAGTTAAAACCTCGCCTAATATTAAGGAAGCACCTCCAATTAAAGACGATGGCGAGGATTAAAGCGTAACTTTGCCCCAAAATTTATTTTTTAGTGAAAAAACAAGTTTTATTGGCTGCGGCTGGCGTAGCTTTGGTAGCATTATTATTTTTGGCGGGCAAAACCAGCATTCCCAAAAAAGCTTCAGCTTCGGAATTAAACAATTCGTCTCAATCGTTTAACATACAGCATGTTATAAACGATTTGAAAACTAAATTGAACCCGGCATCAACAGAAAATTTAGCCAAATTAGAAAATAGTGTAAAGCGTGGAGATGTAAAAACACAGCAAATTGAAGCCTATGAACAGTTGGCCAATTTTTGGAAAGACAGTGCAGCTGCATTTGAGCCTTATGCTTATTATATTTCTGAGGCAGCACAGTTGGATAATTCGGAAAAAAAGCTCACCTTTGCTGCCCAATTATTTTTAGGTCGCCTGCGGCAGGAGCATGATGCGGTAAAATTAGGATGGGAAACACAACAGGCCATTTTGTTGTTTAATAAGGCCTTGAAACTCAACCCCGAAAATGCAGACCTAAAAATTGGCCTGGGAAGTTCTTATGTTTTTGGCAGCCAATCCGGCGATGCACAACAAACCATGCAAGGCATACAGCAATTGCTGAGTGTAGTAAGGGAAGACAGTACCAATATGAAAGCTCAATTTGTGCTGGGTGTGGGTAGTGCAGTTTCGGGGCAGTATGATAAGGCGATTGAGCGCTTTAAAAAAGTGGTAAACGCACAGCCGGATAATGTAGAAGCCATTGCTTTTTTGGCAGACACTTATGCAGCAACTGGGAATAAAGCCGAAGCTATAAAATGGTATAACGTAAGCAAGAAACTGATCAATAACAGCGCTTACAGTAAAGAGGTGGACAAGCGGATAGAATCGCTCAACACCCGTTAAAGATTGAAAGTATATTCGTAACGAACATAATTAAAATTATTTTTTAACTGATTTAAAAGAATTGACATGCCTTGCGGTAAAAAAAGAAAACGTCATAAGATTGCTACTCATAAACGTAAAAAGCGTTTGAGGAAAAATCGTCATAAGAAAAGGTAATTAACCTTTAGCCATTTCCGGCGCTTCTTCCGGAAATACTTACTTACGTGTACATACGGGCTGTGTTTGGAACATAGTTGTATGTTGTGCCTGTTTGCTTTTGGGTGATGTTAATTCACAAATGATTTTTCGTTGACCAAGGAACTTATAATTAATACAGCTCCACAGGGCGTGGAAATTGCCCTGCTGGAAGATAAAAAGCTGGTAGAGTTGCATACCGAAAAAGTGGATGCCAACTTTGCCGTGGGCGATTTATACCTGGGTAAAGTAAAAAAACTTATACCCGGCCTTAATGCGGCATTTATTGATGTGGGGTTTGAAAAAGACGCCTTCCTGCATTATACCGATCTCAGCCCATATGTAAGGTCTATTTTAAAATTTACCCAGCAAGCCATTACCGATAAATCCGAAAAAGGATTTGATTTTTCTGAATTTAAAGTAGAGCCGGAAATAGTTAAAACCGGTAAAATAACCGAAGTGCTTAATGGCAAGCCCAACATACTGGTTCAAATTTTAAAAGAACCCATAGCGGCCAAGGGGCCAAGGTTAAGTTGCGAGCTAAGCCTGCCGGGAAGATTTGTGGTAGTAACACCGTTTAATGATATTGTAGCTGTAAGTAGAAAAATACATAGCTCCGACGAGCGCAAAAGACTGCAAAAAATTATTGAAGCCATAAAGCCTAAAAACCTGGGTGTAATAGTACGTACGGCTGCCGAAGGAAAACATACGGCAGAGTTACATGAAGATTTACTTGCCCTGGTGGATACCTGGAAAGCCATACAGCAAAACCTTAAAGGCGCCACACCTCCTGCAAAAATTTTGAAAGAGCAAGGCAAAACCACCAGTATATTACGGGACCTGCTTAATGAAGATTTTAACCGCATTGTAGTAAACGACAAAGGAATTTTTTCCGATACCAAATCTTACATACAAAAAATTGCACCGCATAAGGCAGATATCGTTTCATTCTTTAATAACGAATCGCCCATTTTTGACAATTTTGGGATTACCAAACAGGTAAAAGCGGCTTTTGGCAAAACCGTAAACCTGCCCAGCGGCGCCTATATTATAATAGAGCATACCGAAGCCCTTCATGTAATAGATGTAAACAGCGGTTATAAAAGCGTAAGTAATAACCAGGAGCAAAATGCGCTGGAAACCAACCTTGAAGCCGCCGAAGAAATTGCAAGGCAACTGCGCCTGCGTGACCTGGGTGGAATTATTATTGTGGACTTTATTGATATGAAGCTGCCCGATAATAAAAAGAAACTTACCGATGCTATGGACCAGTTTATGAAGGTGGACCGGGCCAAGCATGCCGTTTTACCCATTACCAAATTTGGATTGATGCAAATTACCCGGCAGCGGATGAAGCCCGAAATGAGCATCAACACCAGCGAAGTATGCCCCAGTTGCAATGGAACCGGAAAAATTTCCAGTACATTAATATTGGAAGATGAAATTTTTAAAAATCTCAACTACCTCATTATGCAGCGCCATAAAGGCTTAACGGTAGTGGTGCATCCTATTTTATATACCTACCTCACTGCAGGATTCCCCAGCCGCAGGTTAAAATGGAGTTGGAAGTTCAAGCAAAAAATAAAAATTAAAGCCAACTCTGCCAACCAGCTTACCGAGTTTAAATTTTTTGATGACAGTGATGAAGAAATAAAGTTGTAAAAAATTTCTAAGCTGCATTAAGGAACCGGGTCATAGCCATGGCTCCCCCAGGGATGGCATTTACTCACTCTTTTTAGGGTAAGCCAAAGGCCTTTTATGGGGCCATATTTTTTTAGGGCTTCTAAACCATATTGAGAGCAGGTGGGCGTAAAGCGGCATTTAGGCCCCAGCAAAGGAGAAATTACCCATTGATATAATTTTATAAGGGCAATAAATGGCGCAATAAGTATGTTTTTAACCTGCTTCAACCATTAATTTTTTAAGCTTATTAATACTGGTTTTAGTTTTATCTGCAAGGGTATCATATTGGGGTACTTCATTGCCCACATATACAATAAATACAGAAAGGTTTTGGTGCAGATCAACCGTTTGCTGTTGTAAACTGTTTTTATTTAACCTCCAGGCCTCCCTCATTATACGTTTAATTTTATTACGATCTACCGCTTTTTTAAAATGCCTGGAAGGTACGGAAACAGCAGCCTGCAAAACAGCATGGGTCGATTTATCGGCATACCAGTGAATTTTTAATGGAAATGCCATAAAGGTTTTTCCTTTTTTAAAAACCAGTTCAATTTGCTTTCGGCTTTTAAGCTTATCGGCTTTACGGTAAAAATATCGTGGCGCTGAAACCATAATCATTAAAAAACCCCTGCAAAAATACAGGGGCTGGTATTATTTTCAATCCGTTATTGGGATGCTGCTTATTTTTTTGAACCATGCTCACTGCTTACAGTGAGTTTATGGCGGCCTTTTGCCCTGCGGCTTGCCAATACTTTACGGCCATTGGCGGTTTGCATACGCTTGCGAAAACCATGTACGGTTTTACGACGGCGTTTATGAGGCTGGTAGGTTCTTTTTTTACCCGGCATAATGTTAATTTTTTCCTTTTACAAAATGTTGTTGCTTTTCTCAAAACAGGGCACCATCCCCGTTTTTTGTGAAAGGACGGCAAAGGTAGGGAAAATACACGGTTTTTCGGCTTTTTTCAATAAAAATCCTATACGGGCAGGCTTTAAATGCCCGGTTTTTAAAAGTTGCTATAATCCATAGCTAAAAGAATAAAGCCATGCCCTTAATACATTACATTAAAAAATATGGGAGCATTAAATTAAACCTCGTTTTTAGCGCCCCGTCAAACCTTAAACAAATAAAAATCTGCTATTATGAAATCAAGATCATCAATACTGTTATGCGCATTCATTTTAGGTATGGCAGCCATAACCCTGTCTTTTAGCTTTAACGGCTGGAGAAATTTAGGCACTAAAACCGTTAATTACCGCTTAGATAAAGATGTACTGGATGTACAGCTTAGGGATGGCAGGTTTCAGCAATTGAAATTTGTAGTGAGGGGCGGCGCTTTAAATATGTACAAAGTAGTGGTGCATTTTGAAAATGGTGGCCAACAGGAAATTGAGCTGAGGCATAATTTTGCAGCAAGAAGCTCAAGTAGAATTGTTGACCTTAAAGGCAATAACCGTTTAATAGAAAAAATTAGCTTCTGGTACGATACGGTAAACTCTTCCAACAGAAAAGCAAAGCTCACTGTGCTGGGCAAATAAACGGTAAGGGTATTTTACGCTATGAAAATGTAAAACTTATCTTTTAAAACACAGGAAAATTTTTACGGATATTGTTTATTACGGAACCAAAGTGTGTGGCAATTGCTGCACACTTTTTTATTTGGGGATGCCATTAGGCCAACTAAGGAAGCACAGGTAGGCTAACACAAATTTGCAGGGCTGCATATCTGCGCCATTATGAGTACAAACTGTACGCTTACCTACGGCGGCTGAGTTTGTCAAAAAACTACCTGATTTGAACTTTGGTTGCAATGAAATTACAAACTAAGTTTTGTTGGATAATAAAGCTTATATATGAATTTGTATTGTCAATTTTTCTCTTGTCTTGCCAAGTCAGTTTCGTAGAATTTATGTTTTTCATAAATTGATTTTGTATTTCTCTTTTGTTATATAAGCCTTGTATTATCAAATCAACCCAATTTATTGTGTAAAGCGTCTCAACATCACCACATTTTCTTGGAGGCATATATTTGACTATGATATTTTCTTTAAATAAGTTGTCTATTTCAAAATTTAATGAATTATTGTTTTGAGTAATGATTTTTGTTATTTGCTCGAAACATTCGCTGTCTAATGTGCAACCCATCCATTCAAAATTAATTTCAGCCTTATAAGCATTCATTAAAGCAGGGCCGACAATTAAGTCAAAATGATTATAGGTTTTAGATGCAATATTTTTTTCATTGTGAAATAGACTTCCATAAGAAATTGTGCCTCTTAACGGAAACCCTCCTACAAAACAATTTCTCATTAATCTTTGAACTCTATGTATAAATTCAATGACGTTTTGATATTCACAACTTTCTGTCCATAAAATAATGCTGTCAGAAATTAAGATTGAATTAGTATTGATACTTTCTAAATCAATTTCTGCTTTATCAATATTATCACTAAACTGTCGAATTAAGTTTTCTGGAATTGAAGAAACAAGATAGCTGAATAAGGATTTAATAATATCCGCCTGTTCTGAATCACTTTTAGATAGTAACTTTTGCTTAAATCCTAAAACATCAAGATAACAACAAAATACTTTTTTCAAAATTTACTTATTTTATATTAATAAGGCCAGGCCTTATTTTTCTTACTTAATTTTGCCGCCGAGGTGGCCACAAATCTCCTTTGAGAAGCCCTCGCCAGGTCTCCTGACCTGCGAGGCAGCATATATAAAGCTACAAACTATTTCCTAACTTTATCTCTATGCCTCAAACGTACCCAATTGAATGGCCTGTATTTTTCACTTCAACTATTTACCAATGGAAACCCGTGCTTGAGAAAGATCATTATAAAGATATAAATGCTTTAAGTGGCCATCCTGCCATAGGTCTGGAGACCTGGCGGCGGCGTACACAAGGGACGCTTACCTACGGCAGCGGAAAAAATTAGTGTGTTTTGTTGGCACAGATACGCCAACACACATTTGCAGAGCTGCATATCTGCGCCATTATGAGACCTGGCGGCGGCGTACACACGGGACGCTTACCTACGGCGGCGGAAATAAACTATTCACTGCATTGAAACATTTAATAAAAATTTGCCTGTCTTTATTTCCAGGGCAACATTCAGTTTCGTAGAAAATAGGGTTAAAGTAATTTTTTGTAGATATTTTTAATTTTCTGATTAAAATAATTTCAAAATTAGAAGCACTTCCACCGCTCGTACAACTATTGTGAGTATTTCTGTATTCATTTTCTTTGCACCCATTATCAATATCTTTTATTTTCCAAAATTTGTTTTTTGTAAATATTTGGAAAATGGAATCTCCAATGTTATTGTCGAGCTTTGCCTCGTTATAATCAAACCTATTTTCATTAGAAGTAAATGCGTCTTTTACAAAATATTGAATTGCAATCCATTTTTTTTGCTGCAAAGACAGAATTTTATAGTCTTTCTTAATCATACTATGTGCAGATATTCTATTTAAGATTATTAATATTGAAGATTTTGTATGTAAACTCTTTAGGACACTATCTTTCAAAATGATAGCCATACTTTCATTAAATTTCTTTTTGAATTTCTGTCTGTTAACGGAGCATGATGTTGTGACCAAGCATGCTAATAATAAAGTGTATTTTAGTCGCATGGTGCTTTCAATTTAAGTGAATCCGCACTAAAGCTGTAAACTTGCGAGCATTCAGGATACGAAGGAAATGTAATACTTGACCCTGCGGAGACACTTCTATTATTTGCAACAAAGTTTATTGCAAGTATATTACATTTGCCAGATTGTAATTTAAAAGCGTCTGTTTCATATAAACCTCCCCAGCCCAATGATCGGTAAATAGAATCTTTTAAACTGGGATCAATTGAATTATTGGGAAACGCATTTAATGTATTTGCGATTGTATTTACCCAATTGTTTGCCATTAGTTGATGCTCTTGTTGAGCAGAAGGAGCGAATCCAACCGAACCCCAGAATAAAGGGAAAAGAGATTTTACATAATTTGAATCAACTTCTTCTAAGTAGTATTGCTTAAAAATATATTGTATATACCCATGCATTGCTTCATGAGTAATAGTTGATATTATATATTCCTTTGTTGCCTTTTCCATCATATCTGGGTTTAGTCTTATTGTAATATTGTAATGCACTGTGTCAGAACTTCCAACAATATCAGTCCGAATGCCATCTGTTTCAGCACTTACTGGATGACCAATTAAAGATGGATCCATTTTAATTGTGGTATGAATGTATTTATTTACTCCAAAAATCGTATTCAAAGCAACTTGTGCTGTTTGATTTAGATTTGCAAATTGCGAAAGGGTATCAATAATATTTACTAAACATGGATAATTATTAGTTATTGAAGTATCTAAAATTACTTCATCAGCAATATACGGGTCATATTCTCCCGGTTCATCACCCCATCCCACCGGCGGCGGCTCTTGAGTACAAGGGTTTTTCCATTCACCTGTGTTGGTATCTATTACATATACCACCCAATTCCTGTCCTCACAGCCTTCGGGCAGGGTATTGGGTGGGTTGCTGGTACTGTCGGGTGGAGTAGTTGTTCCCTCGCCGCCGCCCGGCTCGCCCTCGGGGTAACTTGTCCAGCCCTCTGTACCGCCACCGCCTACCTCCACCCAGGCAATACAAAAACCATCATAAGTGCTGGTATTATAAACAGGAACATAGGGGTTACAAGGAGCCCCAGGTTCACAACCACCTTCAACATTTCCATTCAGAGGTGCCCAACCAACAATATAGGTAAATGATAAAATACAAGGGTATTCAATTTCAAACAAATCTAATCTTAACGCCACATAAAAATCCTGCGGCTTGGTAGTATCTGCCGGCCAGTAATCAAATAGCCGGTTGTCTTTAATGTGGTATATTACGGTGCTGTCTGCAGCATAATACATTTCTTTTTCAAAGGCCATTATTTGTTTTACAATATCATCGGCATTGGGTTCGGTACGGTCTGGGTTTTTATCAAACCCGTTTTCGGCATAATTTTCTCCCACAAAAAGTTTATAGAGTAATTCCGTATCCATTTTAATTTTAAGCACATCTTTTACATAACTGGCGCCATCCGGCACAACGGGTACCGATACCAACGTATCCCCTTCACCCGCTGTGAAGTTGGCAGAATAGTTTTGGGTGCTGGAAATTTTTGCATATTGCCACACAGGGTAACCTTCCTTTTTTACAAATTGCTCAACAAAGGGGTGCAGTGCATTTTTTTGTTTTAAATCTTCCACAATGCGTTTAATAATGGGGTCGGTATTTGGGGGCAGTTCAAAGAATTTTTCTGTTACATTAATTTTAGATTTGTAAAAATCTTCTTTTTTACAATTTAATTGAAGAAAAACCAGCAGGGCCAACAGGGCTAAAAAAATCGGGGGGGGTAAATTTAATTTTCATCATCGGCAGGGTTAAGGTTAAAAACTATGTAACCAAATGTAAAGAATCATTTTTAAAAAGCAAAAAATTATTTTCGCCTTCCCTGCATAGTATAGGGCCCGGCCATGGGGATAAATAGAGTAAAGTAACATGAAGGGTGTTGAGATGCTGCGGAGAAAAAATTATTTTGCAACTTTATAGTTACAGTTGGGTATGAATAGACGTTACCTGCCTGCCAAAAAATGATGTAGCATGGTTATCAAAATCCTGCGTATCGCCGGTGGTATAAAATTCAAGGGTTTGGTTTTTGCTGATGCGGCTTTCCATACCGGTATGGCGTTGCAAGTACTGCTGCAGGCTTTGGGCCACTATGCTTCCCTGCGAAATTAGCTGAACATGTTTTGGGGTATGTTTTAAAATTTGATCAGTGATTAATGGATAATGCGTACAGGCTAATAAAATGGTATCTATTTTATCATCTTTTTGTAAAAGGCCTTTTACATTTTTTTCAATAATAGCGCTGGCCTCTTTGCTATGCTGTTCGTTATTTTCTATTAAGGGTACCCACAGGGGGCAGGCTTCCTGGGTTACCGATAATTGCGGAAAAAATTTTTGTATTTCCAAAATATACGAGCCCGATTCTACCGTACCGGTGGTACCCAAAATACCTACATGATGGGATTGGGTAAGATTGCCAATAACTTCTGCCGTTGGCCTTATTACACCCAGCACCCGTTTTTGTGGTGCAAGTTGCGGAAGGTTTTTTTGCTGTATGCTGCGCAGGGCCTTTGCCGATGCCGTATTGCAGGCAAGTATTACGAGGTGGCAGCCTTGTGCAAAAAGCCATTGCACGCTTTGCAGTGTATAGGCATAAACGGTGTTGTAACTTTTATTGCCATAAGGCGCCCGGCTGTTATCTCCCAAATACAAATAATCGTATTGCGGCAGCAGGGCAGTAATTTCTTTTAATACCGTGAGGCCGCCATAACCGCTGTCAAAAATTCCAATGGGTTGCTTTACCATATATCAAAAATAACAAAGCTCCCGTAAAGGGAGCCTTGCGTATAAAAAAATCAGGTTGTATTAATTTTTCTTTACCGGAACTGCATTTGCTGCTATGCCCAGTTTTTTCTTTACTAAAGGCAATAAATCATCGCCGGGGGGTGCAATTAATAAAGAACCTTGTGCATTATCAAATACATAACCGTAACCGTTTTCTTTGGCAACGGCTTTAATGGCATCTAAGGCTTTATTACGGATAGGCACAATTTTCTTTTGTGCTTCGGCCTGGTAAAGTTCCTGGGCTTCATTTTGCCAGCCTTGTACACGCTGGTACAATTTAATAAGCTCATTTCTCTTAATTTCTTTTATGGAAGGTGAATAAGATGTAGAGTCTTTTACAAAAAGGCTGTCTTTGGTATTGAGTTCGTTCATCAGGTCCTGGCCTTGTTTGCCCAGGTCGGTTTGAAATTGTTTTAATTCGGCATCAGCTTTAGCCGCTTCGGGCATATCACCCATCAGTTCATCGCTATTAATATAGCCAATTTTGCTTTGGGCAGAAGCTGTTGTAAATAATCCAAAAATCATGGCTGCCGCTACGAGTAATTTTTTCATTTTTCTTTTTACTGTTTAGTTATTTATTTAGATTTTTTAAAAAAGGTTAAGTTTAAATACCTGCCTGTTGAATCTTGTTATTTAATTCCCAAATTTTTAAGTACATCTTCGCTCCGGTCTAATTTTGGGTCGGCAAAGATAACGGTAATTCCTTCACTTTTATCCAGTATAAAATCATATTGTTTGTCGGTAGCCAGTTTTTGTACGGCGTTATAAACCCTGTCTTGTATGGGTTTTACCAGTTCCTGCCTTTTTTTAAAGAGGTCGCCGTCAAAACCAAAGCGTTTGCGTTGTAAATCCCTGAGTTCCTTTTCTTTATTAAACAGTTCGTCTTCCCTTTTCTTTTTGAGGTTATCGGGCAGCATTACCTGTTCGGCATCAAAATCTTTGTACATTTTGTCTAATGCCGCCTGTTTTTGATCAAGTTCCACCTGCCAAAGGGCGCTAAACTGGTCGAGCTTGGTTTGTGCCTCTTTATATTCGGGTATTTTTTCTAAGATGTATTTTGAGTCAATTACGGCATAACGTTGTGCATTTGCCGAAAAGGCAAAAAGGCAAACGAAACTTATAAGGGCTGCAATCTTTTTCATTGTAATGTGTTTTAATTTCTAATGTATGACGAACAATTATTGAAAATTTTTCTAAATTTTTTGTAAAGAAATAAATTATTCAGGTTCCTGCCCAAGCATAAAGGTAAATTTAGCAGCACCTTTTAACCCGCTGGATTGGTTGTACCGGTCAAAGCCAATACCATAATCGAAACCAAGCAGGCCAAACATGGGTAAAAAGAACCTTAAGCCCACACCTGCCGACCTGCGGAGTTTAAATGGATTATAGTCCTTAAACTTATACCAACCGTTTGCGGCTTCAAAAAAGGCAAGGCCGTAAATGGTACTGCTGGCGCTTGTGGTAAAGGGATAGCGCAGTTCAACCGTATATTTATTAAAGATGGTAAAATATTCGGAAGGCGTAATATCCTCAGGGTTCACTCTTGGATCGGAATTGCTGTAAATAGGATAGCCCCTGTGAGCAATAATATCGTAACCCAAAAATGCCTGGGTGTTACTTAAGCCGGCATCTCCCACCTGGAAGCGTTCAAAAGGTGCTATTTCCAAATCGGGGTTATACCTTCCAATAAAGCCATATTTAGCCGCAGCTTTTAACACAAATTGTTTATTTCTTTCTTCACCTTTTGCCTTGCCAATGGGTACATACCATTCTCCCGAAAAACGCCATTTATGAAACTCGGGAAACTTATACGGATTTTGAGTTTTTATACCCAGCAAGGAATAGGGAAGGGTAAACTGCCCGCTAAACAAAAAGTTGGATCCGCTTGTAGGGAAAAACGGGTTGGGTCCGGCAGAATTTCTTAATAAAGAAAGTTTTAAACTGATATTGGTGCTGGTACCGTCTTCAAGCGTTTGCCGGGTTTTGGGATCGGTAAATAAGGGATAATTCCTAAGCTTGTATTGCTGAAAGTTTAAGGCATATACTAAGGTAAAAAAGTCATCGGGCCATTGCAATTGTTTTCCTAAGGAAACGCCAAAGCCTAAGGTTTTTACATAGGAAGTATCGCCACAACTGCGGCAGTAATTTCCAAATTGATCATAAGTGCGGGCAAATTTGGTATTGTAATAACTTACCGAAAAGGAGTTGCGTTTTTTACCGCCCAGCCAGGGTTCTGTAAAGCTAAAACTGTAGCTGCGGTAAGCCCTGCCGTTGGATTGCACACGAAGGCTGAGTTTTTGGTCATCGCCTGCATGCAGGGGATCCCAGCTTGTTTTTTTAGTGATATTTTTAATGGAAAAATTATTAAAGGTTACACCCAATGTACCCGTAAGGCCAATACCTCCGCCAAATCCGGCAGAAAGCTCAAGTTGATCGGCAGATTTTTCTTCTACCTGCCAGTTAATATCCACCGTGCCTGCATCGGCATTGGGAACAATTTGAGGTACAATTTTTTCAGGATCTATAAAACCTAATTGTGAGAGCTCCCTTTGCGTGCGGATGATATCATCACGGCGGTATTTATTACCGGGAATGGTACGGAGTTCACGCAAGATCACATAGTCTTTGGTTTTGTTATTACCCGAAACGGTAATACGGTCGTAGGTGGCTTGCGGCCCTTCTCTCAGGCGTATTTCATAATCAATGGTATCGTTGTAAACCGAAATTTCCACCGGGTCGGCCTGGAAAAAAAGGTAGCCATCATCCTGGTACAGGCTTCCGATATCACCGCCTTCCATAGAAAGTTCTTTACCCACTCGTTTATTCAAGGTTTCCAGGTTGTAGGGATCGCCTTTTTGGATGCCCAGCAGCATATTCAGTACGGAGTCGGAATACTTGGTATTCCCTTTCCAGGTGATGTTGCCAAAATAATATTTATGGCCTTCTTCCAGTTTAATATGGATATCGAGGTTGCCTTTTGGGTTGTTGATGATGGTATCTGCAAGAATATTGGCATCCCGGTAGCCTTGTGCATTATAATAAGCAATGAGTTTTTCTTTGTCGTCGCTGTATTTGCTTTCATTAAATTTACCGCCGCCAAGTTTTAACCTTACATAAGGATCAATATATTCTTTGGTACGGGTAGGGCGCAGGTACGCCATTTCTTTAAAGTATTGCTTTATGGTAAGTGGCTTGTTTTTTTCGGTATATGGGCTTACCACTTTATCGGGGAAAAGGGTGAAGCGCATCATTTCCTTCGTTCCCTTCATTTGCTTTTTTAGTTTTAGGTCGGCAATATTATCGTTGCCGGCAAAATTGAGGGAGTTTATTTTTACTTTTTTGCCTTTATTGATATAGAAGTTTAAGAGTACAGCATTGCTGATGCCGGAGATTTCCTGCTCCTGCATTTTTACCGTCATGTTTCGGTACCCCTTTTCATAATAATGTTTTTCAATTACTTCGAGGGCGCTCAGTTTCATGTTTTCGGTAAGCACACGGTCTTTGGCCAGGCCCAGCTTGGGTTCAAGGTCGTCCCGTTCCCCCTTTTTAATGCCAATTAAATTAATTTGTAAAAGCCGGGGCCTTTCGGTAAGTTCAATTTCCAGGTAAAGATTGCTGCCTTCCAACCGGGTAAGATTGATATAGATATTCGACACCAGGTTTTGCCTCCAAAGCTTTTCTATGGCGTTTGAAAATACATCGGTGCCGGGTATTTTTATTTTATCGCCTACGGCTAAACCGCTTATGGAAACAATAAGATTGGGGTCAAAGGCCTTGGTGCCGATAACGTCTATACCTGCAATGGTATATTCCTTAGGGTATTTTTGGTGAAAAATTTGGCTTAATTCTGTACTATCGTTTTGGGCAAAACCTGCTGAAGCGGTGAGGATTAAAAACAATAAAAATACGTTTTGGTAAATCCGGTGCATTAATTTTTTTTTACAGCGGGCAAATTAAGCCCAATAATGAAAACGTTTTGTTAAATGAAAGGTATTCCATAGCCTTAAAAGCTGCATTATACCTGGTTTTGGTTGTTTTTTACCTGTTCTCCCGTTTTGCCAAACCTGCGTTCCCTTGCCTGGTAATTAACGATGGCCTCGTAAAGGTTTTCTTTTCTAAAATCGGGCCATAGGGTTGGGGTAAAATAAAGTTCGGCATAAGCCAGTTGATATAATAAAAAATTACTAATTCTATATTCCCCGCTGGTTCTTATCATGAGTTCGGGATCGGGGAAATTTTTTGTACTCAAATATTGTTGAAATACGGTTTGATCAATTTGCCCCGGCAATAAATTGCCGCTTTTTACCTCAAGCGCCATATTTTTTACGGCTTCAATAATTTCCCAGCGGCTGCTGTAGCTTAGCGCCATTACCAGGTTAAGGCCGGTATTTACGGCGGTTTCTGCCAAAGCTTCGTTCAATTGCTTTTGTGCATGGGCAGGCAACATACTTATATCTCCAATTACATTAAGCCTGATGTTGTTTTTATTGAGGGTAGGCACTTCTTTTTTTATGGTATCTACCAAAAGAGCCATGAGGCCGTTTACTTCATCCTGCGGCCTGTCCCAGTTTTCGGTGCTAAAAGCATAAAGGGTAAGGCATTCAATGCCAATTTCGGCAGCGCCTTCTACAATATTTCTTACACTTTCCACGCCATGAAAATGGCCAAAAAGCCGGTCTTCGCCTTTTTCTTTTGCCCAGCGGCCATTGCCGTCCATAATAATGGCAATATGGCGTGGTAAATGTTGTTTATCAACTTTTTGTAAAAAAGACATAAAGCGTTATCTCCCTCAAAAAAAGGGAGGGCGCAAAAGTAGTGAAAATTGGGCAGAGAAGGCCTAAAAACTAAGACAGGTTTACTTTGGGGGGTCTAAGTTCAGCAGCCGTAATAAACCTGCAGCATTTGAAAAAATACCTGCTGGCGGCAAAAAAAGAATTTCGGTTGGTAAGGATACAGGCCGATAGGAAATGCTTTAAGTGGCCATCCTGCCGTAGGTCTGGAGACCTGACGGCGGCGTACACATGGGACACTTACCTACGGCGGCGAAAGGTTTTTTGTTGGCACAGATACGCTAACACACTTGGCTAACGCCGCATATCTGCGCCAGTGTGAGTGAATTCCCCGTTTGTAAATACATTGAAAGCAGTAGGTTAACAAATGTAAATTTATTTGGTTTTTAAGATAGAATGCGCCAGTGTGAGAAAGATTTACTTCATGATAATTTTGACAAACTTTTTAAAACGCTTACTCTTAAACAGGGAAATACAGTCAAATATATTTGTAGGACCATTCGCATATTTTGATCCTTCTTTTTGTTTTAAGAGTTTAATGTTCTCTTGCATAAAAGAATCAATCCTATTTCCTTTGTTGTCAATTAAGAGTTCGTCATCAGAAATATTGTAATATACTTTCAGGCTGGCATCAACTTTTGATGAATCAATTTGTGAAAGACAAGAACACAACCCATATTCACTCAAAAAATGTAGTCTGGACTTATAATACTTTTGTCCGTATTCATCCTCCATTTTTAAATAAGGAGGCTTTGTCTTGCAACTATTTAATAAAAACGCAAACAAAAGAATAAAGGTTAAGTAAAATCTATTTAGTTTAGCTTCCATATACTTATGTTTTGAACTCCTCCTATGCCCTGGTTTGTGGCACACATACCAGGGTTCTTTGTTGGCACAGATACGCCATATTTTGCTAATGCTGCATATCTGCTCCGGTAAGAGTTGATATTCTGTGAAGAAATTATCGGTATCAACAAATGGTTATTTAAAAAATATGGACTTGTTAATAGTTACCGGGCGAAGAGAGTCTTTTAAGATTAATATACATTTATCAAATGTAACCGTTGAGCCATGGGTAACGTCTTCCCAAACTTTAATCCATCCTAAGTTACCGGAAAAAGACAACAAAATTACTTTTGGAAACCCTGCACCTGAAAAATACAGGTTTCCTTTTTTAAAATTCATGTGTTTTAAAGCCGCTATCATTTTTTTTCCTCTTTCTAAAGAAAAACTGTCTTTTTCTACGTTTAATTTTCCAAGATATTCTTTAACCTCATCTATCGTATTTATCCGCATACTATCCTGGCAAAAAGCCTGTTGAGAAGTGTTTGCCCAAAACAGGAATAGTGTGCAGCCTAAAATTTTCTTTAGCCTGATCATATATTTAATACATTATTTTTTCGCAGCTAACGAAGTTCCTGAAAATTTAATACCGTGTAAAATTTATTTAGAGTAAACAATGTTTTTGAATACAATAGTACTGTCAGAAAGTAAATGAAAATCAACGGATTCGAATTGGGGTCTTCCAGTTAAATCCTGGTAATTTCCTGCATCAATTACTTTTCCATTTTTAAGGAAAACAGTAACTCCAATTCGACAATCATGATTATTTAAAATAACCTTATCCCAATTGATTGTTTTATTTCCCTTCTTTTTTTGGGGCCAATCTAAGTATTCGCTATAACCATTAATGCCAATAATTATTTTTTCTGGGATAATATCTGACTCATTTATAAAGTTGAACCTGGTGCTTTTTTGCTCGCATGCTATAAAAGACAGTAAAAGCACTAAATATATTGTAATAAGATTCATAACTATAAATTTAAGCCGATGTTGGTCTTTCCACACTTGCAGAAAAGCATCCTTCAACCTCCACGGCCGCTGCTGGAGTTATCTCCGGCAGCCGTAGCATTTGAAGCGTTTCCAACTTTTATCTAAATTAGTGTAAATTTTAATTATGCCTACTACGTACCCAACGGAATGGCCATATTTTTTTACCGCCACTAACCTCAACTGGTTACCAATTCTCCAACACGATGAAAGGAAAAATATTATCATAGACAGCCTTCGTTATCTCAGGCTTAATAAAATCATCCGGCTGCACGCTTTTGTTATAATGACTAATCATATACACCTGATTTGGCAGCCAATGACAGGCTATACAAAGGAAAAAATGCAATTTTTGTTTATGAAATACACTGCCCAGCAAATAAAATTTCATCTTGAAGTAAATGACCATTTACTTTATCTACAATGCCTGGTGAACAAAAAGGACCGGAAATTTCAGATATGGAAAAGAAAACCGCTCAGCATTGAACTTTTTACGCCTGCTGTTTACCAGCAAAAAATTGAGTACATCCTTAACAACCCGGTTAAAGCCGGGCTAAGTAAATACGCAGAAGAATACAAATACTCCTCTGCCAGGTTTTATTACGATGGCAAAGACGAATTTGATTTATTTTCTGGTTGAGATTTGTACAATCCACCCTTCGATGCCCGGTCATAAGACCGGCATCGGCGGCCGCACGGGAAAACCAACACGGGCTGAAAATTTACTTATAAAATTGATCCTTTTTATTGCCCTTGTTTCGTGTACCACGAAACAAGGCGGAGGGGGATACCGACTGATAGGAAAGGTTGTTTTACTGCCGTAAGAAATAAAAAAAAGCAGGAAATTTTCCGGCCTTTTGGGAACTATTTTAAGTAATCAAGGGCTTAATTAGCGGTGGGGCAGCGGTAAGAGCTTAAGTTGAATGAAATACCCACTTCGGCAATAAGGTAAGCGTCTTTTTGCTTACTCCATCCTCTTTGCTGGCCTTCCAAAAACTGGCCATTATCAATTTCGTGCCTGCGGTCCTGCATTTTTGCTGCGTTGGAGCCTGCCGAAAATTTATCTATCCCGATAAAAGTTGTGCTTACATCATCCAAATAATCGGTACCGGTAAAACGGTGAGCCACTTCAAAGGTTAAATTGAATTTTTCGTTGATGTTATATTTGATACCAACACCAAAGGGAATGCAAAAACTCATGGTGCCATATTCTTTGCGGCCCTGGTAGCCGATATTCTGCCCTTCTGTACCTAAGGGGCGTAAAAATATTTTTTCTCCACGGATGTACGCATAAGGATCAAAACTAAAAATGCCCACACCCAGGGTTACATAAGGGGTAAACGCATGGTCCCAATCACCGGGAACAAATTTAAAAAAGTTAAAATCGCCCTGTATGGCTACTTCCCACACATTGCTGTTGAAGCTTAAATTGCGCAATTTTTGATAACTGTTTTTGCTGTAGGTATCGCTATAGCCCAATTGTACATAGCGTGCCGCAATTCTTGCGCCTATATAATTACCAAATTGTTTGCGATAAAAAATTCCAAAAGATGGTTTTGGCCGGTTAAGCCCTGCTTTTGTATTTAAATCCCCAAAATAATGGCCTGCGCCGAGCGTTACCCCAAACTCACCTTTTTGCACATATTCTAAACTGCTTTGGGCATTTACATTAAGGGTAAAGGCTAAACCGGTTAAAACGATTAAAAACTTCAACTTCACTTTAATAGAGTTTAATAGCTTATAAAAAACCTTGAAATTACAGGTTGTACCCTGCAAAATACAGATTTGTTTGAATTAAAGTTCAATTCGAACCCTTATTATACGCTTTTTAAAAAAAATTATTGTTCCGCCTTTTGCACCCTCAATCCAACGCTCATCACCTGTTCTAAGGGGTTATCTCTCATTATTTGGGCTATGGCATAATGGTAAGTACCCGGTTTAATGAACCTTCTTGGCCTTGCCACTAATGCTTTTCTTAGTTCCCAAATATCATTTAGCCCTGTGCCTTCCCACCCACCGGCATCGGATCCTAATAGGAGATCAACTTTTTGAAAGTACATACTGTCCCCGGGGCTTTGTAAACCTATATTGAGCCATATATTATTGTATTTGTAGGCATCGGTATGCCGCAGTACAACATAAATATGGTAGGCAGATAGCGTGTCTTTAATTTCAAAACTGCCTTTGGCAACAAATTTATCATCCCATTTATAATGTGGGATGGGGGTGCTTTTTTCAAAAAAATTGAGTTCGTTATGTTTACAGGCGCCTAAAACCAGGATCATGAAAAACATCATAAAGGCGCCGGGTTTCATTAGTTTACTAAACATAAAGGGCTATAATTATAAAACGTTTAATACCTGTTCTTTGGCTTTTTCCAGTTCGTCCTTCATCATTACCACGCATTTTTGAATATCGGCGTCATAGGCTTTGCTGCCGGTGGTGTTTATTTCCCGGCCTATTTCCTGCAGTACAAAAGAAAGTTTCTTGCCCTTACCTTCTTCCCTGCCTTTGAGGATTTCTTTAAAATATTCGCAATGCTGCCTTAGGCGGATTTGCTCTTCATGAAGATCAATTTTTTCAATATAATAAATAAGTTCCTGCTCCATGCGGTTGTGATCAATATTTTCTGCACCAACATGCGCTTCAAGGAGTTGTTTTATTTCTTCCTTTATCCGTATTTTTCGCTGGGGTTCCAGTTGTAATATTTTCTCTTCCTGCAGTTTAATATTTTCTATGCGGGTTACCAGGTCTTTTTCGAGTGTAGCGCCCTCTTCAAGACGGTGTTTATTTAAATCTTCAATGGCTTTATTTAATACGGAGGTGAATTCCAAAAATTCTGCCTCGCTGAGCATTTCGGTTGAGGGTGTTACTACTTCGGGCAGGCGAAGTAATGCAGAAAGAATGTCATTGGTCTCAATATGAAGCTCATTCCCCAGTGCAGCAATTTGGGTGTAATACGATTTAATAAGATCGGTATTAATCACAACGGGTTTTAAACTGCCGTTTTGTTTAATGGTAATCAGGCAATCAATTGAACCCCTAAGCAACTGTTCCTGCAATAGGTTACGGATTTCAAATTCAAAACTTTTAAGCAGGGCCGGAATTTTTAACTGCATTTCCAGTTGCTTACCATTGAGGGCTTTAATTTCCACCAGGTATGTTTTTTCCGAAAGGGTTTGTTCTGCCCGGCCATACCCGGTCATTGATTTTATCATATACAAAGGTTATGCTGTGCAAGTTAATTGATTTTGATGGGCTAAAGTGATTTTATACCATCGCCCTGTTGCAGGCCTGTATTGAAAAGATTAAAGTAAAAAAAATTAAAAAGCCCGGAATAACAACCAGGCTTTCTATATAGGTGGGTTAGTAAGTACCGGGATAAAAAATCCCATACACAATATTAAATAGAATTTTTGCTATCAAAAAAAATTTTCCAACTTATTTTATTAACAATTTTATAAAGCATTTGTGGAAAAGGAGCCCCTTTGCAGCTACCCTATAAAAAATTTTGATGCTGCAATGAACCATTGAAAATTTTTACATTTAATTTAATTTCTTTGAAACCATTGTCAATGCTGATGTTTAACGCAATGCCTCTTTTACCTAAAAGCAAACTGCTGCATAAACATGCATAGACTTGAATCAATTTTTCCGGGTGTTTTTAGTGATTGAGCCGTTTAATTTTTTTTACCTTTTCTTAAAAAAATTTGAGGTACAGGGTAAGATTAGGTAAAAAGCAGGTTGCTTACCTTTGAGCAAATTATTATCACATGCAATTTCCTTCCCCGGTTTCCGTGCAATGGGTGGCATCATTCATCAACGCTAAAGTTGTAGGGAATACATCGGCAAGCGTAACCGGCATAAACGAATTACATAAAGTGGAAGCCGGCGACCTGGTGTTTGTGGATCATCCAAAATATTATGATAAATGCATTAACAGCGCAGCCAGTTTTATTATTATTAATAAAGAAACCGAAGTTCCTCCAAACAAAGCTTTGCTGATTGTGGAGCAACCTTTTGAAGCGTATTGTAAAATTGTGGAGCATTTTAGACCGTTTAAAGTTGCAGATAAAATGATTAGCGATGCTGCTGTAATTGGAGAAGGTACCCGAATATCGCCGGGGGTGTTTATTGGAGATGAGGTACGCATTGGTAAAAACTGTATCATTTTTCCACAAGTGACCATTTTACCGCATACGGTTATAGGGGATGATGCCATCATACAGCCCGGTACTGTAATTGGCAGTGATGCCTTTTATTATAATACCAAAAAAGACCGTGAACTGTGGTATAAAAAAATGCCGAGTTGCGGCCGGGTGATAATTGGGGATAAGGTGGAAATTGGCGCCTGCTGTACTATTGACCGGGGCGTAAGCCACGATACCGTTATTGGCGCCGGTACAAAAATGGATAATCATATTCATATAGGGCATGACAGTGTAATTGGTAAAAACTGCCTCATTGCGGCACATGTAGCTATTGCCGGTGTAGTGGATATTAAAGATGGCGTTACGCTTTGGGGCCAGGTGGGCGTAAATAAAACCCTCACTATTGGTGAAAATGCGGTGATTTTTGCACAAAGTGGTGTTGGCTCATCAATAGACGGAAATAAAATTTACTTTGGCTCACCCGTGGAAGAAGCTTCAGTTAAAAAACGGGAATTGGTATGGATAAAACGCATACCCGAAATGTGGGAAAAAATTAAAAAAGGATAACCCCTTTTTTTAAAATGCCGAAGCTGAATAATCATAAGGCAATTGATCGGCAACTTTACTCCAGCTCCAGTAAGCGCTTACCGATAAATCGTTTTGATCATAATAATAACCGTTTTGTTCAATTACAATGCTTTCGTTTGGACTAAACGTTAATACCGAAAATTCAAAATCTTTGGGTTCGTCCGGAAAGGCCAGGCTGTAAGCTTGTGCAGGTTTTTCTTTGGTGAAAATTACAGCTACATTGGGTTGGTTGGGATAAATTTCAACGGTTTGGGCGCTATCTTCTTTTGTATAATGAAGCGCCACATAAGGGTTGGAGAGTTTCAACGCAGAGTCGGTACTATTGGCTTTTACGATAAATTGAATCTCAAATCCTTCTTCCTGCAACGTTTTATAAAAAATACTCCGCATAAAATGAAGTATTGAGCCAAGGTAGGCTTGTTGCCTGGTTGCTTTCCATAAGGTATATTGGCTATCGCTTTCGGCTATTAATTCTTTAAAAAGCGGGTTGCCGGTATAAAGGCTTACTTCGGTATTATATTGATGGGTAAAAGAATCCAGGTTGTATTGTATGGAATAACCCAATGCTTTGTTTTCAATTTGCAAGGGCTCAGATGCCAAAACTTTTAACCGGTTTCTTTTTTTTGAGAAATAAAATTTTAAAATTTCGGGGTTTTTGAGCGTGCAGTTTTTACTATTTTGAGATTTTCCAATAAATTCTTCTAAAAAAAAGCTGCCATATTTTTGCCAGCCATCTTTAACTTCCGAAGAAGCCACTACGGCCACATCAGCAAGTTCCTTTTCTTTTAACCTTAGTTCAAAATTTTGTTTTTCGGATGCATCGCTGCTGCTAATGCGTTTAGATACGGTAGAATACCCGGTAAACGTTACTACCAGGTCGTAACCTCCTTTAGGTAAATACAAGGTATAGTTTCCATCGGCATCGGAGGCGGTGCCTAAGGTAGTGTTATCGGCAAAAATCGATGCCCCCTGTAAGGGTAACCCGGTTTCTCCGGCAGTAATTTTTCCGGAAACAACAATTTGTGACTGCGATGGTAAAGAAAATATAAACAGCAATGCCAGGAGGGTTGTTTTAATCATGCGAAACGGGTTGTTTTACTATGCAATAATAGGAGTTAGCTTGTTAAGGAATGCCCAATTTTTCAATTGGCAAAGATCATGCTAAAGTATAAAGCAATTAGCGTAAATGTTGTTTTAATAATTCATTGCAGGTGTATTGAACCGTTTCTTCTAAAGACCTGTAATTAAATCCCGGTAAAAATTGTTTCAATTTGCTGTTGTCAAATTTTACATGTGCCATAGCGGTAGCAGCTGTTTCCCTGGTGATCAAGGCTTCTTTACCGGTAATCCCCGATTTTATTGATTCTAAAAACGCCACAATCCTTGCCAAAAAAGGCGTTACTTTTTTAGAGGGCCTTTTTTTATGAAACGTATCGGCAATACAGTTAAATAAATTTTGATAGCTTTCATTATGGCCGCTTAAAATAAAACGCTCAGCGCTGATGTTGCTTTTCATTAAGGCTACCATGGCATCGGCTACGTCTCTTACATCTACAAAGCCTGTTGTGCCTGTACTGTACCAGGGAAATTGCCGGTAAATATTTTTAAAAATGGCTGTGGAGCCTTTGTCCCAGTTTCCCGGGCCAATAATGATGGAAGGGTTTACAATTACGGCATTTAATCCTTCTTCTATAGCCCTCCATACTTCCAGTTCGCCCAGGTATTTGGAGTGGCCATATTTGCTATTGCTGGTTTCCGGGGTCCAGTTCATGCTTTCATTAATAGTTTCATGCTCCCTTATTCTTCCCAAGGCGGCAACCGAGCTTACATGTACCAATTTTTTTATTCCTGCAGACAATGCCGTATTGACCATATTTGCCGTTCCTTCCACATTGGTTTTAAATAAGGAATGAACATTTTTTTTATGAAACGATACCAGCCCGGCACAATGATAGACTTCATCCACATCCTGCAGGGCTTCCTCCAGGCCCATTACGTCCAAAATGCTGCATTGAACCGGAATAAGTTGTGGCGACTCTTTTAATGGTAGGGCGCTGTGGTGATATAGCGCCTTAACGGTTTCTCCATTTTGTATTAAAGTTTCAATAAGCGTTTTGCCTACTAAGCCGGCGCCTCCCGTTACTAATACCATTATTGCAAAGAATTTATTTTTTAAACAAGCACAGTGGCCACTTTTCTAAAAGCGCAACCCTGTATTAGTTTTTATTGATACCGAAGTTACTGACAAATAAGGAATCGCAATGGTTTGGGTTGTTTATGTTTTAGTGACGGTTGCACCGGTTCTTAAACTCATTACAATTGTTTTGGCGCATCATTGTATTGCGATTTTATTAAAAACTTTATCACCGATTTATGATCGTATTTTAATTGGATGATTTTTCTTATGGCCCTTTTTTTGTTCAGGGTATTTTTATAATACGATTGGCAAATCTTATAGCCGATAAAATAGCCAAGGTCGGCCACAGCATTGGGTGCATTCAACCCATTGTAGAGCCATTTGGAAAAATCCCGCCCGTTCATATCTTTCTTAAACGCATCCCAAAGATATTTTTCATTGGCTTTTCCATAAGTCATGTAAGGAGAAGAAATAGGCTTACCCATTAATTCGGCTAAAAAATCGCAAGCCCCTTCTTTAATACTTTGCCCCAGTAAACTTTCTGCTGTGCCGGTTTTTTGCTGGGTATGGCCCAGCTCATGAGCAACCAAAGCCGTTAAATCGCCTTGCGTGCGGAAAACATTTTGCAGCCATTGGTTCAATTCGCTTGCATCCGTTTCTTTATCTGCACAGGCAATTTCGGCGCCAATCAGCACTTTTCCTTTACTGGCCGTACCACCGGAATTAAATACCCCAATCGTAAAGTAGATCTTCACCGGTTTAAACCGTGGATATATTTTTTTAAAATGTGCAATGATGCGTTCTATTTCTGCCGTATGGCTTTTTATTGCTTCGGTATTTTGCCGTATGGATTTCCAAAATTTGGGATACGCATGGATATTGTTGAGGTGCCTTTTGGCTGTATGGCCCCGTAGCTTCATGAAGGCTTTAAGCCCTTCGGAGGCATTATCTAAATATAAAGATTGAATAAAATGCAATTGCTTTACCGTATCAGCAGTTTGTTGTATGCTGTCGTACGTCCTCCAAAAGTGATCAATATCCGTAGTGAAAATTTCAGCATTTTTTTGGCCAAATGAAACCTGGAGTCCGTGGGTTATAAAAAGTACGAATAGAATTTTTTTCATACGGTAAACTAAAAGGATGAATTAAGGGATGTTACTGCCCGGCAATTTATTCATAATTATAAAAACCTTTTCCGGTTTTTCGGCCCAGCTCATTTTTTTTCACTTTTTCAATTTGCAGCGCTGAGGGCTTAAATCTTGGCGCATGATGAAAAGCTTCGTATAGCGATTGCGATACGGCAAGGTTAATATCGAGGCCTATTAAATCCATAAGTTTAAAAGGCCCCATTTTAAAACCGGCATTTTCAAGGGCTTCATCGGCCTGTTCTATTGTTACCGCACCGGATTGTACCAGGTGCATCGCTTCAAGGTAATAATGCCTTGCCACACGGTTTACAATAAACCCCGGGGCATCTTTGCAAAGCACAGGCATTTTATCGAGAGAGCGGCAAAATTGCATCAATAGTTGTGCGGTATCATCAGATGTTGAGGCAGCTTGTACCACTTCAACCAGTTTCATGATATGGGCCGGGTTAAAAAAATGTAAACCGGCTACCCTGGATGGATGCGTAAGGGCATTTTGTATTGCCGTAATGGAAAGGGATGAAGTATTGCTGGCTAAGATGGTACCGGCATTATTCACTAAAGCCAGTTGTTGAAATAAATCAATTTTAACGTTCAGCTTTTCTACCACAGCTTCTATGATTAAATGGGCCTTACAGTGCTTTATGGAAGAAGTAAAGGTTAGGTTTTTCCATGCCGCTTCTTTTTGCGCAGCGCTAATTTTTTGTTTCTCTACAAGGGTTTGCAGGTTGTGGTCAATACTTTTTTTGGATTTATCCAGTACTTCATTTTGGATATCGCAAAGGATAACGGGATATTGTTTAATGGCGGCTGCAAGGGCTATACCGCTACCCATGGTGCCGGCGCCAATTACTGCAACAGTTTGGATCATACGTTAAAAATAGTTCAAAAATGCATTAAACGGCAGATAAAAACTGGTCGAGAAACCTTACATCATTCTCACTGAAAAGCCGAAGGTCTTTTACCTGGTACTTTAGCATGGTTATTCTTTCTATACCCATACCAAAGGCAAAGCCGGTGTACCTGTTGCTGTCTATATTGCAATTTTCAAGCACATTGGGGTTTACCATGCCGCAACCTAAAATTTCTACCCAGCCTGTTTTTTTGCATACATTGCAACCGGCGCCTTTACAAATAAGGCAGCTAATATCCATTTCGGCACTGGGCTCTGTAAATGGGAAATAAGAAGGCCGAAAGCGTATTTTAATTTCTTTGCCAAACATTTCCTGTACAAAAAAATAAAGGGTTTGCTTAAGGTCGGCAAAAGAAACATTTTCGGCAATATATAACCCTTCTACTTGGTTAAAAAAACAATGGGCCCTGGCGCTAATGGTTTCATTTCGGTAAACTCTTCCGGGGCAAATGATGCGCAGGGGAAAATTGCCTTTTTCCATTTCCCTGATTTGTACACTGCTGGTATGCGTACGCAGCAGCCAGGCGGGATTTTCGTTAATGTAAAACGTGTCTTGCATATCCCGTGCCGGGTGGTTTTGCGGCATATTCAAGGCGCTAAAGTTATGCCAGTCATCTTCAATTTCGGGCCCTTCGGCAATGGCAAAACCCAGCCTTTGAAAAATGGAAAGAATCTTATTTTGAACAATACTGATAGGGTGCCTGGTACCCTGTGGTAAAGGCGTGCCCGGCAGGCTTAGGTCAAGCGCAGATGCCGTTTCTTCATTTTTATGAAGGCCATTTTTAAACCCTTCATATTTATGTTCAACAAACATTTTGAACTCATTCAATGCTTGTCCGGCCGCTTTTTTGTTTTCGGGTGCTACCGATTTCATCTCACCCATTATATTTTTCAATAAGCCTTTTGTACCCAGGTATTTGATACGAAAATGCTCCAGTGCTTCCTTTGAAGTAATGGTTTCGGCATCAATTTCCTGTTTATAAATACTTAATTTTTGAAGCAGTTCTTGCATGCGGCAAAGGTAATTGAAATGGCGGTTTAACTATTATTTTTACTTATTTTTGAAATAAGGGATTAATTTTACAATATAATTTAAAATTATAAAATATGAGTCTTTTTAAATCGGGTAACCCCACCTTACAGGAAAGCAAATTTACCAGTACCGTTTTGGATGGTATTGTGGTGAATGAAAATGCTATGACGGTAAAAGGCACGCTGCAAAAATTTGGATTTTTATGTTTGATGGTAATCGGTACTTCCGTGTACTCCTGGAGGGAGTTTTCGGAAGGCGGTAATGCCATGCCGTTGATTATTGGCGGCGCCATTGCCGGTTTTGTTGTGGCCCTGGTAATTACCTTTAAAAAAACCTGGGCGCCCTACCTTGCTCCTTTATATGCGCTTTGCGAAGGCTTGTTTCTTGGGGCCATCTCGGCCATGTATAATTTTGCTTTTGCAGAAACGGCGCCCAATATTGTAATTAATGCCGTGGGTTTAACCTTTGCCGTGGCTATTGCCATGTATTTACTTTACAGTTTTAAAATTATTAAAGCCACTCAAAAATTTAAA
>JAFDZZ010000049.1 GCA_018266715.1 Bacteroidota bacterium | reverse complement strand
TTCTTCTTTTCGGGTAGAGTGAATAGCAATACCATTACCTATCTTGGCCGATTTGGGAATTTCGCCATGCGCTTTACGGTCTTTAAACCTGCGGTAACTTTCGGGTGTTGGATAATCCAGCAGCATTTGCGGGCCCCATTTAGGGTTAATTCTTTTTTGAATAATTTTAAAATGACCATTGGGGGTGCGCTTATCACCTTCCCGCATTTTATCACCCAGGTCTTTGCTGCCAAAAACTATCGGGTATGTGGCATACCAGCCTTCATCGTCATATACTTTCAATTCATAATCGCTTTTATCAATGATGATATAATAATTCTGTCCTTCGTGCAAAGGCCGGTTTGCTTTACTAAAAGAAAATGATTTTTTGCCCGAAGGCACAAATGCGGTAATTACCAAAAAAGCGGTAATGGATACGGGCAGAAAGAAAAAACGGTTTTTCATTTGTTTAAAAAGATTTTACATTAATTGAAAACAAAAATGTCATATTGTTGATTCAAAGTAGAAGTAAAATCAATGTGAAAATAATAAATTTTAGAGGCAATTTATAGCCTTTTTTGTAAAAAAAATCCCAAAGTTCTACAGGGATAGTTTTTTCTAAACAACTGTAAATCACAGCCGTTATAATATGTTAAAAACTCCAAACTTTCTGTATCTTAGGCTATGCAACCCTATTTTAATCTCCCTATATGGAAGCAGGCTCCGTTTATCCGGCTGTTGGTTCCGCTGGTTGCCGGAATTTTACTACAATGGTACCTGGGGTTTAATATCACCTACATTATTCTTTGCCTGCTTTGCTTTACCCTTACCCTTTTGCTAATTGCATTTCTTCCTGTTTCGTTAAAATATGCATTGCGGTTTTTCCAGGGGCTTATACTTTATTTAGTTATTGCATCGGCGGGTATGCTGCTTACGCAGCAAAGCGATAAAAGCAAAATGAAAAACTGGTACGGGCATTGGGTAAACGACAGCAGCAAACTATTGTTGAAAATAAATGAACCGCTTGTACCTAAAACAAATTCTTATAAGGCCGATGCAATAGTTGAAGCCGTGATCAATAAGGGTATAGCTATACCGGTAACCGGAAAAATTTTACTCTACTTTGCCAAATCCATTGATACCGGCATTCATTATGGCGATAAAATTATTGTGGACAAGCCCCTTACCTGGATTCGGAACTCGGGCAATCCCGGCGCTTTTAATTATGAACGATACACGGCATTTCAACAACTCTATCATACGGTCTACCTCAGCCCGGCTGATTTTGTAGAAACCAACGAGACGGATAAAAATTTCTTCTACCATTTTATATACCGATCCCGCTCCTATATTTTAAAGAGCATAAGAAAATATATTGGCGGCAATAAAAACGAACAGGGCATTGCCGAAGCTTTAATTATTGGCTATAAAGAAGACCTGGATAAAGATTTAGTGCAGGCCTACAGCAATACCGGTGTGGTGCATATCATAGCAATTTCCGGGTTGCACCTGGGGTTAATTTATGCCATACTCTTATGGATTTTTACAAAAACCGGTTTAATAAAACGGCAAAAAATCCTATCCGTATTTCTTATTCTTTCCTTTCTGTGGTTATTCTCATTGCTCACCGGCGCCTCGGCCTCGGTATTACGCAGCGCCGTAATGTTTACATTTATCCTTACCGGAAAATCTTTTTTCAACGCTACAAACGGGTACAATGCCCTGGCGGCTTCGGCCTTTACCCTGCTTTGCTGGAACCCTTATTTGCTCTGGGATGTAGGCTTTCAGTTAAGCTACCTCGCCGTTTTTGGAATACTGTGGCTTCAACAACCCATTTATAAATTTTGGTATGTTAAAAACAAAATTTTACAAAGCGCCTGGTCGCTGATGAGTGTTACGCTGGCTGCACAGGTTTTTACCTTCCCGGTTTGTATCTATTATTTTCACCAGTTTCCCAGCTTGTTTTTGTTCACCAATTTTATTGCCGTGCCGTTATCCACTATTATTTTATACGGCGAAATTTTAGTGATTTTATTTTCAGCCTTTACGCCCATTGCCCTGTTATTGGGCAAAATAACGCACTGGGCAATTTTTGCATTAAATGTATTTATTCAAAAATGCAATAGCCTGCCCTTTTCCGTATGGGATAAAATTTATGCCAATATTTACAGCACCTGGGTATTATATATAATGGTGATTGCCCTTTGTGCCTGGTTTTTATATAAAACGAAAACCGGGTTAAAAACAGCGTTTATTTTCCTGGCCATTTATGCAGGCCTTATGATTTATGCCCGCATTCAAATAAATCATCAGCAAAAAATTATTATTTACAATGTAAGCCGGCAAAGCGCCATGGATTTTATTTATAAAGATCAATTTTATTTTGTGGGTGATAGTTTATTGCTGCAAGATGCGCTACCCAAAAACTTCTATTTAAAACCTGCACGCATTTCCATGTTACTCAGTGAAGCCCGGCAACCTTTTAGCCAGCTCCATATCCGGGAAAATCTCTATCAATTTGGCCCTAAATCGGTACAATTAATTCATAAAGATGATACCCTTACCCCGGCAAAGCCTCCCTTAAAAGTGGATATTTTATTAATTACCAAAAACCCGGATTTATCTATAATGGAGTTGGCAAGCCACATTCAGCCCGCAGTTGTGGTTTTTGATGCCTCTAACCCCTTGTGGAAAATTGCCAAATGGAGGAGCGAATGCGAACGATTAACTTTGCGCTGCCATTCGGTGCCCGAACAAGGCGCTTTTGTTCTTGACTTCTAAATCAGTTTATGCAAAAAAAGATCAACGCTGCACTCCTTTCTGTTTTTTATAAAAACGGGCTGGAACCCATTGTTCATGAACTCCACAAGCAGGGAATAACCATTTACAGCACCGGGGGCACACAGGATTTTATTGAAAAACTGGGCATTAAAGTTATCCCTGTAGAAAGCCTCACCGGTTTTCCTTCCATTTTTGGCGGAAGGGTTAAAACATTACACCCCCTGGTGTTTGGCGGTATTTTAGCTAAAAGAGATGACGAACAGCATGTAGCTGAAATGAAACAATTTCAAATACCTGAAATTGATTTGGTAATTGTGGACCTGTATCCTTTTGAAGAAACCGTAAAAAACAGTACAGATGAGAAGGCCATTATAGAAAAAATTGATGTGGGCGGGCCCAGCATGATACGGGCAGCCGCAAAAAATTTCAACGATTGTACCGTAGTTGCTTCTAAAAATGACTATCCCCTTTTGCTGGAAATACTATCCACACAAAACGGGGCTACCACGCTCTTGCAAAGAAAACAATTTGCCATTAAGGCATTTGATGTGTGTACGGCATACGACAATGCCATATCAGCTTATTTTAACAGCATTGCCATTGAAACGCCGTTTAATAAAGAAAAAAAATCGCTGCGTTATGGAGAAAACCCACACCAAAAAGCCGTTTTTTACGGCAACCTAAATGAGCCCTTTAAACAATTACACGGCAAAGAATTATCGTATAATAATTTAGCCGATGTAGATGCGGCCTGCAACCTGATTGCTGAATTTAAGGATAGCAAAGAAATCGTATTTGCCATCATTAAACACAGTAATGTGTGTGGTATAGCATCGAGAGAAACTATAAAAGCCAGTTGGGATGCCGCTTTGGCCGGTGACCCTGAAAGCGCTTTTGGCGGCGTGTTGGTAACCAATGGCAAAATAGATACAGCCACTGCAACAGCAATTAACGAAATCTTTTTTGAAGTAATTATTGCCCCCGCTTTTGAAGACGAAGCGCTAAAAATTTTACAATCCAAAAAGAACCGGATCCTGTTACAACAGTTGGCCCAGCCAAAACCGGCCCTTCAAATGAAAACCATTTTAAATGGCTTATTAATACAAGATACCGATGAAGGTAATTATAGTGAATGGAAAGAAAGCGGGGCAAGGCAAACAACCCCGGAAGAAAAAGAAGATTTAATTTTTGCCAATATCATTTGCAAACATTTAAAAAGCAATGCGATTGCATTGGTAAAAAATAAACAACTTATTGGCAAAGGCTGCGGGCAAACCAGCCGTATAGATGCGTTGAGGCATTCAATAGAAAAAGCCGGCCAGTTCAAATTTGATTTGCACAATGCCGTGCTGGCCAGTGATGCTTTTTTCCCTTTTGATGATTGTGTAAAAATTGCCCATCATGCAGGCATTACCGCATTTATTCAACCCGGCGGATCCATAAGAGACCAGGACTCCATAAATTATTGCCTGCAAAACGGATTGGCCATGGTTATTTCCGGTATGAGGCATTTTAAACACTAAGGCAATATGCTCATTCAAAAAATTCGTAAAAGTTCAAGAGCCAAAGCCTACCTTGCCTTGTTTACCACAAGTTTTGTGTGGGGCACCACCTGGGTTTTTAGTAAAGCCGCAGTAATGGAAATGCCGGCTTTGCAAATGGCGGCTATTCGCCAGTTTATTGCAGGGCTTGCCATGGTTGCCTTTTTTGTTTTTTACAAAAAACTGTCGCTGCCCTCGGCCAAAGAATTCCGTTGGTTGTTCATCATGTCCCTATTATTATTTGTAATTGCAAATGGGTTCAGCACCTGGGGTGTAACGTATATTTCATCGGGACTGGCTGCATTAATTGGTACTTTGTATCCACTGAGTGTTGTATTGATTGAAGCGGTATTTTATAAACAAAAACAAATTCCATCGCTGGCCGTTTTTGGCCTGGTACTGGGGCTAATGGGTGTAGGATTGGTTTTATACGAAAACGCTTTTGTAAATACAGGTCTCCATTTTGGCTGGGGCCTTGTACTTTCGGTATTGGCCATGCTTAGCTGGAGCTTTGGCAGTGTTTTTTTGGCGAGAAAAAAGCAAACCTTAAACCCCTATTACTCCCTTGGCTGGCAAATGCTCCTGAGTTCTGTTTTACTTTATATCCTGTCTCTTGCATTAAAGCAACACATACCCATTGGCGCTATTTCTTTAAAAACCTGGGGTATCATTATTTACCTGGCTGCATTGGGTTCCATTATTGCATTTGTAGCTTTTTTATATACTTTAAAAAAATTGCCACAGGCTATTGCAACTTTATACGCTTATATCAATCCACTTGTTGCAATGTTTATAGGCTCATGGCTATTGGGCGAAACGTTAAACCGCTATATTCTTGGAGGGGCTTTTGTAACGTTATTGGGTGTTTTCCTGGTTAACTATAGTATCAGAAAAGCAAGAAAATCTACGGTGTTGAATTCGTCTGAGCAATAAAGGACTCATACATCCGGAGCCATCCTTTAAATGCTTTTGAAGTTCCTAAAAAATTATTGTGAAAAATGGTAACCAGCCGGCCGTTAACCGCCTTGCATTGCCGGTAATAATGCATTAACTCTTCTGCCGCTTCTTCAACGGAATATTTTTGTTCATAAAAACTATTGGCATCCATAAAACAAAATGGATGAACCTTTAGCGCTGTAATGGATTCATTTTCCAGGTCGTACCAGTAAAATGAAGAGGCCGTTGAAGCCCTAAAACCGTTTATGCTTCCGCTGCCCATGCTGTAATCGTCGGTTATATTGTTTTTCAGCAAACCCCGGTAGGTTTTTGGAAAGGATAGCCTGATATAATGTTGCCTTGAATTTGATATGCGCTTCCGGATAATTTTTTCCAATATATTTTTTTCATTAGCCAGCAAAGTTGCATCTTGATTTGAAGCCCAGGAGGGGTGGATACCCATTTCATAGTGCTGCGCATGTTGCACTATTAATTTTTGAAAATTGGCATTATCCGGTAGGATGTTTTTATCATAAGCGCTGTTTTTTTCGGCTACCAGAAAAAAGTACAATGGCTTTAAACCGTATTTTTTATGCAGGTTATCCAGGGCTTCATAACTATCAAATGGGTCGCTACTCATGCCGGCTAATACCGATAATCGTTCAAAAGAAGGCTTCATTAAAAAGCCCCCGGTATTTCTTATGAACCCTTTATTTTTAAAAGAATAGGCAATGTCAATATCATAGGTAGGTAAAAAAGAAAAATGCCCGGCGTGGAACATAAATGACGGGAAGCGTTCCTTTATTGAACGGGCCAACCGGTTAATCCAAATATCGACCAGGGGAATGTTTAAAAAATCTTCTTTATAAGCCAGCAAATCCTGGCTATTGAACCTATCATATTGATCTAAGTTATGCGGCAGGTATTCTTCATATCGGCTGATTAAATAAAAGGAGGCCGAAAAAATATCAAATGGGTAGCCCAGGCCCGATCTAAAAAAAGCCTTGTTGCCATCATCATTAAAGCAAAAAATTTTTTGCGGTTCAATTCCCTGTTCAAAGAGCAGGCCATGCGGTACAATTTGCAGGCATGCTCCCCCAAAAAGCAGGTTGCTATAATTAATTTTTGGCCCGTCATATTGCTCAAAACTTTCTGCATGTTGCGTAATGCTATATGCACAGTTTAAGCGTTCCGAAAAAATAAATTTACAGATATACTGGAGCCGAACCGATATTTCACTGGAATAAATGAGCAAACCCATAACCGATAATTAATGCTACCAATCTCAATGACGGCCTCTCTGCTCTTTCCACATTTGGTTAAATGTTTTTTTGCTGAAATGTAAGTTGCCCCTGTGTTTGGTCCATCCTTTAAACATTCCGTTTACCACTTTATTTTTCAGGTCGCCGTTACCCAGGTTCATCATTTTACGGCTCAGCGAGGCCAGCTTCCAGGCCTTCCAGGCATAGCGTTCACTGAGGTTGCTAAGTCCTGCATCAACAGCTTCTTTGCGGTTGTTGAGCAACAAATGATGGATACCGATATGTACCGGGCATACTTCGGTGCAATTGCCACAAAGTGATGAAGCGTAACTTAAATGCTTGTATTGGTCCATCCCCTGCAAATGCGGGGTAATTACACTGCCAATGGGCCCGCTATAAGTAGCACCGTAGGAATGACCGCCAATATTTTTATAAACCGGGCAGGCGTTAAGGCAAGCACCGCAGCGGATGCAGTACAGGCTTTCTCTTTGTGCGGTATTTTTTAAAATTTCGGTACGGTTGTTATCCAATAAGATCACATACATTTCTTCCGGCCCGTCATTTTCTCCCGGCTGCTTTGGCCCGGTAATGATACTGCTGTACACGGTGAGTTTTTGACCTGTTCCAAATGTGCTGAGCAAGGGCCAAAAAAGGGAAAGATCGGTAAGGGAGGGAATCATTTTTTCAATGCCCACTAAAACGATATGTGTTTTAGGAAAAGCACAACTCAGCCTTGCATTACCTTCGTTTTCGGTAACGGCCACTGCACCAATATCACTAATGATAAAATTTGCGCCGGTAATCCCTACTTCGGCTTCCACATATTTTTTTCTAAGGATATTCCTGGCCACCAGGGTAAGTTCCTGCGGGGTGAGTTTGGGGTCGGTGCCCAATTTATTGGCAAAGAGTTTTGCCACATCTTCTTTGCTTTTGTGCATAGCCGGTGTAACAATATGGTAAGGGGGTTCACCATCTAATTGCTGGATGTATTCGCCCAAATCGGTTTCCACACTTTCTATCCCGTTTTCTTCCAAATATTTATTAAGATGAATTTCTTCGGTAGTCATGCTCTTGCTTTTTACCACCGATTTGCAATTTTTTTCTTTGCAAATGGATAGAATAGCATCTACGGCCTGCTGGCCGTTTTCGGCCCAAATAACCCTGGCGCCACGGCTGGTAATTTGTTGTTCAAAATGCTCCAGGTGTTTATCCAAAAATTCAATAGCCTGCCATTTTTTGAGCTTTGCTTTTTGCCTGGTTATTTCCGTATTGGCAAATTGCAATTTACCTTGCGGCACTACGGCATTATACTTTCCAATATTAAAATTAATGGTGCGCCGGTGCTCTAAATCGGTTGCTTTTATAGTGCTTTTAGCCAGGAATTTTTTTGAAGCTTCGGACATGCAGAATTTTTGTAAAGATAATATGAAGAACTGGTTTGGCGCTATACTGCCTTTCATCAATTACATAAGTAATACCGCTTAAAACCTTTTTGATTTTTTATTGCCCCACCAAAAAAACGGCATTGCAAAACATTAGTTTCCCGTTTTCCCAAAAATTTCTAAACAGGATATTATCAGCAAGATATACAACGGTACCCTTTCCCAAACGCTGCGTGCCAAACAACAGCCCGTCTTTTAATAAGGGCGAAAGTTTTGAACCCACATAACCGGCAAGCTGGTTGTCTTTTTTCAAAACGCCTACATTCCATCCTTCTTCTTTGATGAACTCATACACTTTGGAATCCATTTTTAAAGTATAATAATTGCCCGGGTAGCCAAAGGCCAATGGATTGCTGTTATCCAGTTCCACATTAAATATGGCGCCCGGCGTAAAGCCCGACACGGCATCTCTTTCTCTTAAGTTATACTTTTGCAAAGAGGCGTAAAGGTCTTTAGGGCTGTTGCTTTCATTCGTGTCGGTTTTAATTTTTAATGCACTCCAGTCTTGTTTAGCCAATTGGCTTACCGCAGATTCAATCGCTACCAGTTTTCCACCGTTTTTAATCCACTGTTCCAAAATTTTTGCATCATCCTTTTCCATCAAAAATTCATAATATCCATTGGGCAAAACAAGCACATCAATATTATGGTCAATTCGTTTAATATCTTCGGCATTAATAAGAGTTACCGGGTAATTAAGTTCCTGCTCAAAGAAATGCCATACTTCCCCGGCTGCATTGGAACTTACGGAATTGCCGGTAAGCAGGGCCACCCGTGGCGCTTTTAACGGTATTACATGAGAACTTCCCATGTCATAACCCTTATCCACCATTCCTGAAGCAATAGGATACAGGTTTACTTCATAGGTATTGCAAATTTGTGAAACCTTATTCCAAAAATCATCACCCGGTTTTTCATGTACTCCCGGAAAAATAATAATAGATCCGCTATTGAATTTTTCATTTCCGGTTTCGAAAGGAGCATCAGCCATACGAAGCTTAAACCCCCTGGCCAGTAATTGTGCCAGCGCCATTGCAGAGTACTTTCCCTCCCATTTCATAACGCAGGCATAAGTATTAGAAATTTGGTTTTTTTCAAAGGGCTCTTTGTACGTTCCGGTAACATTAAATTTTAAGGTGCTGGCATAAGCCTGTAAGCCATAAGCATAGGGCATTGCCCAAGCCGTAATATCATAGGTAACCGAATCGGTAAGTTTGGTATTGGGTTCAAACAACGCTTTTACCATTACCGCAGCGGGTTGGGCAGCGCTTATTACAATATCGTTTGGGGCGATGGTGAAACCCTCTTCTTTTTTAGTTTGATAATTAAACCCTTTGCCCGAACCGTTTCCTGTGCCGTATAAAATTTTGTTTTGGTCTAAAAGCTGCAAAAGCGCTTTTACTTTTTGATGATCGGATGGCGGGTTTTTTATGATATAGGTTTTATAAAACCCTACAGTTCCATTTTTGGCCTGTATAAAATAATTTTTAAATTCCGATACGAGTTGAGCTGCATTTTGAGAAGCAACTTCTATGGTGCTAAGGCTTGTTGTGTAATGATGCAATAAACGATCGTATAAGGTAAGGGTATCCCCATCATGGGTTAATACACCCAGGCCGCCTTCGGGGCCGCCGGCCTGCTCATACGTCATGCCAATGGAGCCGTTATAAATGGGATAGGTATCGCCATAAGATGGATACAATAAATCAAAAATTTCTTTGGTGAAATACAACCAGCCGTTTTTGTCAAAATAACGGGCATGATTTTTCCCAATCTGTTCCTGGAATTTTCTTTGCCATGCCGTGATGGCTTCGTGGTAAGGCTGGGCAGCCGGGGCAAAATAATAGTTATCATTAATACCCTGTTCATGAAAATCTACATGCACCTGC
>JAFDZZ010000048.1 GCA_018266715.1 Bacteroidota bacterium | reverse complement strand
CGACTTGCATGTATTAAGCCTGCCGCTAGCGTTCATCCTGAGCCAGGATCAAACTCTCCATTGTAAATGAGTTGTTTGAACTGACTGTGTAATTTCATTGGAAATTAACGTCAAATTCTAATTAATATTTGCGCTAACATTACCCTTTAAAATCTAAAAGATTTTTGCTGCTGTTTCCAAACTTTCAAAGATCTTACGGCTTACTTAAGCCTTATGATAATCAAATCACTATTTCAAATTTCTTAAGCCCTTTTTCCCTTTTCCTCAACCCCTTTTTTGATTTGGGAGTGCAAAGGTAAGGGAGGGTGATTTACTAACCAAATATTTCTTTTAAAATTTGAAAAAAATATGTGAAAATGTTTAAGAACTGGGGGCCTTTTTTCAAAAGCGGACGGCAAAGATACATGCATCCCGGTTACCAGCAAAGTTTTTTCTGATAAATATCAGCTTTGGTTTTATTTTTTAACTGTGCATATCTTTAAAACCCAGTGCCATACAGGGTTTCAAAATAATCTGTTTTAATGAATAAAGTTCGAATGCCACTACCGTTTATAATGGGTACTAATACTTTACCCGAATTAACTTCAAACCATGGGCCGGGGCTGAGAAATCGGCTTTTGCAACCTCCGTTTTTTCAAATAACTCCATAAATTCATGCAGCGTTCGTTTTTCTCTTGCCACCTGCAGCATGGTAGCTACCAATGCCCTTACCATCCCTCTTAAAAAGCGATTTGCCTTAACCCTGTATTTAATCACATCCGCTTCCTGAGTCCATACACTTTCAAAAATCTGGCATTTGTATGTTCCTACTTGTGACTTTTTCTTGGAAAAAGCATAAAACTGTTGTTGCTCCTTTACGATGGAGGCCGCTTTAAGAAGCAAATTAAAGTTTAGCGTAAAAGGATAATAATACGCTACTTCCTGCAGAAACGGGTTTTTCTTTTGATAGAGGGTATATTCATACTCCCTATATTGGGCATTAAAACGGCAATGCATTTCTTCGGGTACTTCATAGATGGTATTAATCACTATATCCTGTGGGAGAATGGCGTTTAAATGATAGGCATCTTTCTCAAAGTTTCTTTCCCGGAAACCCAATACATCGGCATGAAAGAAATTTTGCAGTGCATGCACACCAGCATCTGTACGGGAGGATCCGGTTAGAGCTATCGGGAATTTATAAAAAATTTCAAAGGCTTTTTCAACTTCAGCCTGAATGGTATTGGCATTATTTTGTTTTTGAAAACCTGCATAGGCAGTACCCTTATAAGAAACGTCAATAAAAAATCGGGGCATTGTTTTATTTTATCAGCATGGCTTTAAAACTATT
This sequence comes from Bacteroidota bacterium, assembly GCA_018266715.1. GTDB lineage: Bacteria > Bacteroidota > Bacteroidia > Chitinophagales > Chitinophagaceae > Ferruginibacter. Next base: position 13,473 of record JAFDZZ010000048.1, on the reverse strand, counting down.
GATATATATTTCTTCGGTTAGCTGACTTTGGAGGGTATGAAAATTACTGCTGTCGTAAACAAACGGATAGGTCATTTTAAAAAAATCCATTTTGTTTTTTTCGCTAAGGATTAGTGAAGAAAGCCCTTTTACCTGGTCGGTAGAAAAACATTTTTGTTTAAATATTTTTTGAGCTTCCCGGATCATTGCATTCTCGCTTTCCTGCGCCACCATTCTTCGGCGTAGTTCTATAAAATCATCCTGGCTTGCCGTCGTTTTACAATCGGAATTGTAGTTGAGCTTTCCGTCACTTGTAATAACAGATGATGGCTCCGCTTTGACCTGCTGGGTTACTGCGCTTTCCGAATTGGGATTGGGAAGTTCAATGGGCAAAAATTTTTCATCGGGGATTTTACTGTCATTTTGTTTTACCGCTTCCGTTCTTTTTTGATCTTTTTTAAAGGTTTCAGCTTTTTCATTAACCGAAATAACCGGCAGGTAAACTCTTATGGTATCATACTTATCCGATTCTTTAACAAGGTATATCATTGATTTTCCCCCGAGTTCGGAAATAGCCTGATATAATACCACCGGGTTATCTTTTTTAATTGAAGCCTCACCCGGACTTGTTTTTGTGGGTAACGATACCGTTTCTTCTTTAACCGTAATAACTTTTGTTATAGTATCTGTTTTGGGGGTTTCTTCCGGCAAGCGGCTTTTGGGCTCTTCTGCTTTAATTGTTTTTTCTTTGATGGATGGGGTGTTTACCACATTGGCTAAAATATTGGAAAAGGCATCTGTAGCAGTATCCTTGCCTTTTGCAGGTAAAGAAGGCCCCGATGCCATTACTACTTTCATGGTTTGAAAATTAAATAATCCCCATCCCTTATCGCCAAAGTCTTTTACCAGGAAACCAAGATCTTTACCATTTATGGTAACGCCAAATCGTTGTTCAGCTTTTTCACTTTTGGGGAAACCGATCGTCAACGGGTATTCACCATTTTGCAATTTGGGAATAATTAAATAACCCGAAGCCGAAGAGCTTAAAACCGTATTATTCATTTTTACAAAAAAAGGCTGATGATTATCGGTTTGAAAATAGGCAAAATAGTGCTGCTGAGCCCGGACCATTACGGCACAAACGATAAATATCCCAAGAAGAAAAATACGTTTCATGTTTTACAAAGCTAAAGAATAGCCCTAAATTAATCATTAAGGAACAGAATATCCTTAAAAAATACCTTTTATAAAAAAATAACGAACTGTTTGCAATTGAGCCGTTAGCTTTGATGCTTTAACTCTATTTAAGATGAAAAGAATTTTATTATTAGTTGTACTACTTATTTCGTTTACACAAATTTTTGCCCAGTTTCAAGAGCCGGAAGATACGAGTTGGAAGCACATTTACCGGGAAACCGCAGCCATTACCAACAACCTGGTTCATACCAAGCTTGAAGTGAAATTTGATTTTGACAAATCCTGGATGTATGGTAAAGAATGGTTAACCCTTCAACCCCATTTTTATGCAACAGACTCCGTGAGACTGGATGCCAAAGGAATGGATATTAAAGAAGTGGCCCTTGTTACAGGCGCTCAAAAAAAGCCCCTGCAGTATAAATATGATGGCCACCAATTAAATATTAAGCTGGATAAATCCTACGCAGGAGGTGAAAAATACACGCTGTATTTTGATTACATCAGCAAACCCAATGATTATAAAACACAGGGCAGCATGGCCATCACCGATGCCAAAGGGCTTTATTTTATTAACCCAAAAGGAGAGGAAAAAGATAAACCCACCCAAATTTGGACCCAAGGTGAAACCGAAGCCAACAGTGTGTGGATGGTAACCATTGACAAACCCAACCAGAAAACCACGGAAGAAATTTACATGACCGTTCCATCCAGGTTTACCACTTTAAGTAACGGTTTAAAGATTAGCGAAAAGAAAAATGCCGATGGCAGCAGAACAGATTACTGGAAAATGGACCTCCCCCATGCCCCTTATTTATTTTTTATGGGTGTGGGCGAATACAGCGTTGTAAAAGACAAGCCTTACAAAGGAAAAGAAGTGAGTTATTATGTAGAACCTTCGCAGGCGCCGTATGCAAAAGGTGTTTTTGGAAACACACCTGAAATGATTGCTTTTTTTTCCGACAAATTAGGGGTTGATTTTCCCTGGCCAAAATACGCACAAATTGTAGGAAGGGATTATGTGAGCGGCGCCATGGAAAACACTACTGCCACACTGCACCAGGAAAGCGCTTATCAAAATAACCGGCAACTGCTGGATGGCAATCATTGGGAAGAAACTATTGCCCACGAACTTTTTCACCAATGGTTTGGCGACCTGGTTACCACCGAAAGCTGGAGTAATATTACCGTAAACGAAAGCTTTGCCAACTACAGCGAATATTTGTGGGATGAATACAAATATGGAAAAGATTTTGCTGATGAGCACAATTTTGAGGACATGAGCGGATATTTAATGAGCGGCAGCAACCATAAGGATTTAGTACGATTTTATTATAGTAATAAAGAAGATGTATTTGATGCCGTAAGCTATAATAAAGGCGGAAGAATTTTGCACATGCTGAGGAATTATGTGGGCGATGACGCCTTTTTTAAATCCTTAAACAACTACTTAACGACCAACAAATTTAAAACCGGCGAAGCACAACAGTTACGGCTTGCATTTGAAGAAGTAACCGGTAAAGACCTTAACTGGTTTTTTAACCAATGGTATTATGGCAGCGGCCAGCCAAAGTTGAAAATTGATTACGACTACAGTACCCCTGGAATAGCCAAAGTAAAAATTTCGCAAATTCAAAAAGATAACCCTGCTTTTATTTTACCCATTGCCATTGATGTTTACAATGGGCCTAATAAAGTACGCCATAATGTGTGGGTAAGAAATTTAGTGGACAGTTTTTCGTTTCCGTACACCGTGAAACCCGATCTCATTAATGTAGATGGGGATAAAATTTTACTGGCCGAAAAAATTGACAACAAATCGGAAGATGAATTTAAAGCCCAGTGGATGTATGCCAAAAATTATTTGGACCGAAAAGAAGCCCTTGACTTTTTTGCCAAAAAGAATATGCCTGAAATTGCCAAGGGATTATATGATAAATATTCAGGTTTAAGAACGTACAGCATTCAAAAAATATCCGGCACACCTTACAAATCCGATAAAGTGGTATTGGAAGAGATGGAACGCATTGCTAAATCGGATTTTAGTAAAAAAACAAGGGCTGCTGCAATAAAATTCCTGTCTAAAAATGGCGATGCTTCTAATAAAGCAATCTTTGAGCAAGCCGTTAATGATTCTTCGTATTCCGTTGCCGGCGCCGGTTTATCTGCACTGGCCGCTTTGGATCCGGATCATGCTTATACCCTTGCAAAAAAATTAAACGTTGATTCAAAAGGCGCTTTAAGAGAGGCGATTAACAGCCTGCTTTACAGCCAGGGCAAGGAAGAAGATTTTGACTTGCTTTCAAAAAGCTACAACGATATGGGCTTTAGTTTTGAAAAACTGGGCAGCACTTCAAAATTTGCCGAGTATTTGTCGAAACTCAACAATTTTAACAATATCAAAAAAGGAATTGATGATATCATAACCTTTTACAACGCAGTACCTGAAGCGTATAAAGACCGGATAACGCCTTTATTTAAATCTTCCTTTGACCGGATTATAAAATCCAAAGGCCAGGAAGCCGAAGATTATATAAAAAGTGTTTTTAAATAACTTTAAAAAGGCCCACCAAGTGGGTCTTTTTTTATGTGAATTCTATTACGGTTATTTCCGGCAATATTCCCACTCTTCCCGGGTATCCAATAAAGCCAAAGCCACGGTTCACATAAAGCATTTGCTTATTATTTTTATACAGGCCAGCCCACTGTTTATAAATATATTGCACGGGACTCCATTTAAAACCGGGAATTTCCACACCAAACTGCATGCCATGCGTATGTCCGCTCAACATCAAATCTATATCACTATAGTACGGTATTACTTCTGCATCCCAATGGCTGGGGTCGTGGCTCATTAAAATTTTAAAAGGGTATTTCCCGGTATGGGCATAAGCCAAATCCATACGGCCATGCTTGGGGAAACGGGCTTTACTGCTCCAGTTTTCAATTCCTAAAAGTGCAATTTGCTGCCCGTTTTTTTCCAATACCACATGCTCGTTCATTAATAATCTCCAGCCTAATTGGGCATGCACAGCTTTCAGGTTTTCTAAGTTCTGCTTTTTTGAAATGCCGTTTATGGGCCATTGTACATAATCACCATAGTCGTGGTTGCCCAGGGTAGAAAACACGCCCATTGGGGCTTTTAACCTGCTGAAAGTATCCATATATTCCTTCATTTCATCTGCCCGGTCGTTTATTAAATCACCGGTAAAGAGAATGATATCGGCCTGTTGCTGTACTATTAAATCTACGCCATGCCCTACCGCATTTTTATTGGTAAAGCTGCCGCTGTGAATATCGCTGATATGCACAATTTTAAACCCCCTGAAGTTTTCCGGAAGGTTACTGAACTGGAGTTTTACCCGTTTTACCTGGTACTTATATTTGTTGGAAAAGCCATAAACCATGCTGGAAAACAAAGTGCCACCGGCCGCAAAACCCATCCAGCTTAAAAAAGCAGAACGGCTAATTTTATCGCCCACAAAATCTGCCGCCTCGGTATCCCTAAAAAATATCCGGGAAGCCAGCCACTGTATGGCCCTTCGTAAATCGTCTATAACTAAAAAAACCAATGCACAAAGTTTTGCCAAAAACAAACCCATAATTATGGCAAATAAATAAGTACGGGGTTTTTTGCCCATAAATTGGGCATCGGTATTCACAAATACCAGCAAACCCATTATGGAAAGCAGGGAAATGCACCAAAAAATGGCGTAAAAAATAATTTTAGCCTTTGCAGAAGCCGGGTTACTAACGGTTTTTACCGCCTGGAAAATATAAAAATCCACCAAAAGCATTAAACTGATAATAATAACCAAACCGGAAGTTGAGCGCATAGAAATTGCAAAATTTATTATACTCCAAAAACAAATTAAGTTAAAAAAGTTGGGGATAATTGTTCAATTAAGGAAAAACTCCATTCTTGAAGCTGATGCCCCGGGCATTATTTCCCATGCATTGTGAAAAAACATGATGCCATTAATAAAAACCGAAATTAGTTTTACGGAATAACAAATTGAATTTATTGTGAATTTAAACTGTACAAATTGTACAGGAGCCTTGCATTTATCTGCTGCCGATTGGCTAATTTTGCCGCCTTAGCCAATTGCTTTTAATAAGCAGCAAGTAGCTATACGATAGGGATTATTAGCAAATTTTAAGAATACAGCATCAATTTATAACAAATAGTATGGCAAGAATAATTGGAATAGCCAATCAAAAAGGCGGTGTAGGAAAAACTACCACGGCAATAAACCTGGCAGCAAGTTTTGCCATTTTAGAGTTTAAAACCTTGCTGGTAGATGCCGATCCGCAGGCCAACAGCACCACCGGCGTGGGCTTTGATTTGCACAATATCACCAAAAGCTTATACGATTGCATGGTAAATGAAGCCGAAGCTAAAAATGTAATCTTAAAAACCGATATCGCCTACCTGGATTTAATTCCGTCACACATTGACCTTGTTGGCGCCGAAATAGAAATGATCAACCACCCCAGCAGGGAAATGATTTTAAAAAAGGTTTTAGAACCGGTAAAAGACCAATATGACTTTATAGTAATTGACTGCTCCCCTTCCCTTGGCCTTATAACCGTAAATGCCCTGGTAGCTGCCGACAGTGTTGTAGTGCCGGTACAAACTGAATTTTTTGCATTGGAAGGACTGGGCAAATTACTCAATACCGTAAAAATTGTACAAAACCGCTTAAACCCCGAATTGGAAATTGAAGGCATTTTGATGACGATGTACGATGGCAGGCTGCGCCTTTGCAACCAGGTGGTTAGTGAAGTAAGGCGGCATTTTGAAGAACTGGTATTTAGCAGCATCATACACCGAAACACCAAATTGAGCGAAGCTCCAAGTGTGGGCAAACCCGTAATTTTATACGATAGCGACAGCAAGGGATCCATCAATTATTTAAACCTTGCCAAAGAAATACTGCAAAAAAACAACCTTACCAAAATAAAACAGGAAGACCGGGTTTTACAATAAAATAATATATTGGGGAAATTGACTTTTGAAAAAATGACACAACAAAATAAAAAAAACGATTTGGGCAAAGGCATCAGGAGTTTATTGCAAAATATTGACTCTGATTTAAAACATACTGCCGGCACCTTAAAAACCGATGTGGTTGAAAAAGCCATGCATGGCCAACGAGTGCCCCTGGAAAAAATTGAACCCAACAATAACCAACCCCGTAAAGATTTTGATGATACGGCCCTGAGTGAATTAGCGGCCTCCATTAAAATCCATAATATTATTCAGCCGCTTACGGTAACTCCAATGCCCAATGGTAAATACAAAATTGTAGCCGGGGAAAGAAGGTTCCGTGCCGCAAAAATTGCCGGTTTAAAAGATGTACCGGTGTATTTACGGGAAACAGGCAATAACCAAATGCTGGAACTGGCCCTTTTGGAAAACCTGCAAAGAGAAAACTTAAATGCCATTGAAATTGCACTAAGTTATAAAAGAATGATGGAAGACCTGGATTATACCCAGGAAAAAGTAGCCGAAAGAATGGGTAAAGAAAGGAGTACCGTTACCAATTATATCCGCCTCCTTAAATTACCTCCCGACATACAGGTAGCGGTAAGAAACGGTGCAATTTCGATGGGGCATGCCAAGGCGCTGATAAATGTAGATGCCATTGACAAGCAACTTTTTATTTTTAACGAAATAAAAAACAAAGAACTGAGCGTAAGACAAACGGAGGAACTGGTACGTAAAATTTACACTTCGGATAAAACTGTTAAAAAGGCGGTAAAACCTTCCCTTGCCCCTGCATTTAAAAAAATAGAAGATAATTTAGCATCGCATTTCAGTACCAGGGTAAAACTTACGCATACCGCTAAAGGCTCGGGCAGTATAAGTTTTGATTATTTTTCTACCGAAGAACTGAATGCTTTATTAGATAAACTGAACGTTAAGGTGAGCTGATGCCACAAAAAAAAATATTCCTTTTTATTTTTTGTTGCTTTTTGATGAGTAGCTATGCATTTGCGCAACGAGAACCGGATATTGTTCGACCGGATTCTTCAAATACATTTCTAAACGTAAATAATACCTCAAAGAAGGATACCGCTGCAATTAAAAAGTACAATCCTAAAATTGCCATTGTACGCTCTGCCATAATACCCGGCTGGGGCCAGGCCACCAATAAAAAATACTGGAAAATACCGCTGGTGTATGGCGCATTAGGTACCACAACTTATCTTTTTTTTAGAAATGTAAAGCAATATAAAGATTCCAAACAAGCCTATATTCTTGCAACGGATAACGATCCCTCAAACGATAACCAGATAAAGCAACCCTATTACACCGTACGCAGCCAGCCCGAAAGGATAAAAGCTTTTAGAAATGCCGTAAGGCAAAACGCAGACTACTGTGTATTATTTTTTATTTTGTTTTGGGGCATAAATGTAGCCGACGCCGCCGTAGATGCTCACTTAAAAACATTTGACATAAGCGATGACTTAAGCCTGCAACTCAAAGCAGGCTATAGCCCATTGGCAGGCACTAATGGAATTAGCCTGGTTTTGCAAATTGGTAAATAACCTTACCTTCACCTCATATTTTTTAGAATTACTTTATGCAAATAGCCTTAATAGGATATGGTAAAATGGGTAAAGCCATTGAAGAAATTGCTTTGCAAAGAGGCCATACTATTGGCCTGGTTGTTGATATGCATAACAGCATTGAAAATAATGCCGTAAAGCTTAAAAATTGTGATGTGGCCATTGAATTTTCCACTCCGCAAAGTGCAGTAAATAATATTTTAAACTGCATCAATAACGGCGTACCTGTGGTATGCGGCACCACAGGATGGCTTAAAGAAAAAATAGCAGTGGAACAATATTGCATAGATAAAAACGGAACCTTTCTTTATGCCAGCAATTTTAGCATTGGTGTGAATATTTTTTTTGAACTCAATAAAAAGCTGGCAGCTTTAATGGCCCGCCAAAGCCAGTATGCCATAAGTGTGGAAGAAATTCACCACACGGCAAAAAAAGACGCACCCAGCGGCACGGCTATTTCATTGGCCGAACAGATCATAGATAACGTTCCCGGAAAAACAAAATGGCTGAATGAAAGTTCAACCGATCCCACCGTAGTACCCATCACCAGTAAACGTATTGACCCAGCGCCGGGAACCCATCATGTAAAATATACTTCTGCTATTGACGATATTGAAATTATCCATACTGCCCATAACCGCAGCGGCTTTGCCCTGGGCGCTGTACTGGCTGCAGAATTTATTTATGACAAAACCGGCATATTTACCATGAAGGATGTGTTGAATATCGGTTAGGCTTTACCTACAAATCATTTTTTGCCTTTACCGGTTTTTTAAGAAGATTGTTTCAGCGTTTGAAAATCTTTCCAGTCATCTGAATCTTTTTCGGCCACTTTTACATCGCCGGTTAAGGTGCCTTCGTTTATGAGCTTTTCAATTTCGGCAAGCGGTAATGGCCCTTTGGGAACACTGCCCGAAACGGTATAAAAATATTGAGTGGTTTGATAATCTTTAATTTTTTCTGAAACCATTTTTCCGGCACTGCCCAACTGGCTGGCAATTTGCTTTGATGCCGAATTAATTGAACTACCGGCATTTTTTAATAAAGTATTCAATCTTTGGCCATCGTCAGTGGTAAAGCCTTTTAAAATATCGTCACCTGCATTTCCTGCCACGTCAAACTCCAGGTAACGGGCTTCGGAAAAACCTAAAAACTGTGCAATAAACACCGTAGGGATAGAAGACCTTTTAATATTATAGGCTTTTACTGCTGCATTATACATTTGCCTGTAATGCTGAATATTGCCCTCGCATTCTTTTATGCTTCCGGTAAGTTCCCGGTATTGTTCATTGGCTTTAAGGTTGGGAAACCGTTCTGCAACACCCTGTATGGTTGCCATCATATTACCGGCCTGCTGGTAAGAGGCAATCATTGCAGCAGTATCTTTATAATCCTGCGACACTTTTAATTGGGTAAACTGCTCTGCTTCCTGGTAACTTTTTACAACATCTACCAGTTGGTTAATGGTATTTAGTTTCTTACTAATGGCAATTTGTACATTAGATGCCGCTTCTTTTACCGGCTGTGACAAGCGCTGTAAGGCATTATAATTTACTACAATTAAAAAAATGATTAAGGCAACTACTATTAATAAAAAGGTCATAAGAATAGTGTTTTATGTGAAAGAAGGATTGTAAATATAAAAAAAACCATTTACACTACCTGAAAAAAAAGCTGCCCAATAGAGCAGCTTTAAAAATTTCTAACCTAATTTAAAATGGCAAATCGTCGCTTGCCGGAGTTTCAACGGCTTCTACCGCTTCGGTACGCACTGCAGGCGCAGGCGTAGCGCCGGTATAAGTTACATTACCTGCATTGGCGCCATGTGTTTCGGTATTTCCACCCAATAATTGTATGGATTGTACCCGCATGCGTAATGTTGCTGCTGCCTGCCCTTCTTTGTTTGTGTAGGCATCTGCTTCGGGTGTGCCTTCGGCATAAACCGTTTTTCCTTTGGTAAGGTATTGGGCAATTGCGGTACGATCGGTCCAGTAAGCGCAGTTTACCCAAATGGTACGTTCTTTAAGATTGCCCTGGGCATCTTTAAAACGTTCGCTATGTGCTACGTTAAAATTGATAACGGTTTTACCGTTGATTTCTTTTTGGATGCAATCTGCACCAAGGTTTCCAATAACCTGTAATTTGATCATAACTGTGTGTTTTAATTATTATTAATCGATGTATCTGCGTAGTTCAAAGTTATGTACCGGTTAAAACCGGGAGGTTAAAAGCGGTTAATAGATATGCACAACTTAATCAGTATGCAACCTTTTCCGCTCATAGCTCTAATTCATTTTCTTTTTCAAAGTACTTACCTGGTCCTGCAGGTTGTTCACTATATTGGCAAGACTATTTACATCCCACATGAGTTGCTGGGTAACCTTGCTAATAACAGCCTGTGCATGCCACAGTTCAATAATATCTTCGGCATTCACCTGGTAGGGTTGAAAACTGGGATTATCACTTACCAGGGTGATTTTATTTTTGGCCCGGTTATTTTTTACCAGTCGTTTATAAACAATCCCTTCATTTTTACTCACTACGATGTAAGCAAAATTATTTTTAACATCGTCCATTGAATCCAGTTTTTCGCCAACAATAATACTTCCGCTGGGTGTGGGCATCATACTATCTCCAATTATTTCAAAAGCCCGGTAATTGCCGCCGGTAAGCATGGGAAGCGTAAAGGTGTTGAGTTCATCAATAAACTCGCTATCGGCATAGCCGGTTAAATATCCTGCAGCGGCTCTTACCGGTACAAAGTGGATGAGGTTCCGGTCGGCAGACATCATTTTTTGCTGCCGGCGTTTTTGCAGGTAGGAGTTGCCCGATGGCGCTTCGCTTAAATCTTTGAGCAATAATTCATCCAGGCTAAGCTTAAAAATATCGGCAACAATTTCCAGCACATCGAGGCGGGGATCGGCTCTTTCTTCTTCATAAGCCCCAACGAGGGAGCGTTTAATATTCAATTTTGCAGCAAATTCTTCCTGCGTCCAGCCCCGTAATTTGCGGAGATATTTGAGGTTTAATCCGGCTTTTGACATACTAAACTAATTTGATTAGCACAAATATACTAATTATTTTAGTTTTACAAAATTTATTTTTTGGATAAAAAAACTCCCGCCGGGGCGGGAGCTTTAGTTTCCACTTTTTGCTCGGGAATATAAGTTTATTAATTGCCTTTTACCATAAATACGTAATCCTGTAATTTTTTTACCTGGCTTACCCGGTCTAACCCCCGCAGACCGGAGGTACCTTTAAAACTGATTTCTTCATTTCCCGGGATTTTTTTGGCCTCGGCAATGGCTTTGGTAATATTGCCGGCTTTGCTGGCAAATACCACGCCATCGGCATTTTTTTCCATGCTGTTGATCACGCCTACGAGGTCGCCGTTTTTGTTTATTACCGGCGAGCCGCTATTTCCTTCATTTGCTGCCGTGCTTAACTGGCAAAACAGGGAATCCATGTTATAGCCACTATGGGCGCTGATGTAGCCTTCGCCATATACCACTTCTGCCTTTGGAAATCCGAGCATAAATACGGTTTCGCCCAGGTCGGCGCTTGATTTTTTAATATTATAAGGGAGTACCGGAAGATTTTTAAAATTACTATCGGTGATCTTTATGATGGCAATGTCCATGTCTTTATTCACATAAACAGGCGCTGCCGTAAACTGATCGCCTTTATTATTTTCAATAATTAGGTTGTTTTGAACCTGGGATACCACGTGGGCATTGGTTACAATATAATTATTAGTGGCATCAATTAAAAAACCTGTAGCCCTAAACCTTGCATCAAGCCTGGGTTTTACCGGGGTTTTGGTAGATGCGTTGCCGGCTTCCAGTTTATTTAATTTGGTTTCAAGCTGGCGGGTTTTACTTTCCTGGCTATTGAGCTTTTCTACCAGTGGTTTTAAATTGGAATCGTTGCCTTTATTACTTACCGAAGAAACTACCGAAGCAATAAAAATGGATACGAGGCCTGCAATAGAAGCGGCTACCGCTATGGTACGTTTATATTTGCTCCAGAGTTGAATTACTTTGGCTTTTCCCGTTGTGGAACCTTTGGTGATAAAGCCTTCATTGAGCAATTTAGATTCCACTTCGTGGAGGGTGTTTTTAAAATCCCTGGCTTTGCTGTGTTGATGTACTTCGTTCATAAAAAACAAATACTCCACCACTGCCTGGTCTAAATCGGGGTTATTTTTCCTCAGGTCTTCAAATAAGGTTTTCTCCTGGGCGCTCATTTCCCCGTTGGCAAATCGCTCTACAGCATCTATTAGTAAAATATCTTCCATTACGATGTAAATTTATATTGCGCAAAAAACAATTTTTTCAATCTCACCAGGCATTTATACTTCTGCGTTTTTGCATTATCGGCATTGGTATAACCAAATGTTCCGGCTATTTCACTCATGTTTTTCTTATGGATGTAGTAGGCTTCCAGTAAACTTTTGCAGGGCTCGCCTACTTTGGCCATTGCCGCTTCCATAAGGTTAAAATCATTTTGCTTTTTCTCATGGTTTTCCACATCTTCTTCTACGGGTATGGTTTCTTCCAGGCTATCGGAGGAAGTGCTGAACTTATTTTGCTTTTGCAATTTTTTGAGCCAAATTCTCCTGCTTACCGAGTACATGAAGGTTTTAATTTGGCAATGCAGTTCAAAATCGTCCGATTTTGCCTTTTCAAACAGCACAATCATAGCCTCCTGAAAAATATCCGCAGCGTCGTCAATCGTCCCGTTATTGTTGATTACCAGGCTTTTAACCATATTATAGTTATCCCGGTAAATTTGTTCTATTGCCAGTTTATCTTCTCCAGCCAGTCCTTTCAGTAATAATTTTTCCTGTTCTAAAGTGGTCACCTTGTGTTATTTAATACGTTATGGGGCAAAAAGTAACCCAAAAAAGGGTTAAAAAAAATTTTTTAAAAATATGGGTTACCTTTTTATCTATTGGGTTATTAATGTGAAATTATAATTTTCAATTAAACAAAAATCAACAATGAAAAAGTTTTTAGCAATTGCTCTTATCGCTGCTACTTTTGTAGCTTGTAACGAAGGTGAAAAAAAGGTTGAAGACGCTGTAAACACAGCTGATTCTGCTGCTAGCGCTGTAGTTGACTCTGCTGCTGCTACTGTTAACGCTGTAACTGATTCTGCTGCTGCAACTGTAAACGCAGTAGTTGATTCTGCTAAAGCAGCAGTTACTGATTCTTCTAAAAAATAAGAGCAGGTAACTCATTATTTCGGGTTTTGCCCCCGGAATTGAAATATTTAGGCAATCAATCGAATAGGCCGTCTCGTTTTACGAGGCGGTTTATTTTTTTATACCCAGTATTAAATAAGCCGCATATTGAATAGATCGGCAATTGCCTTTAAAAACCATATTGATAAAATTAATAATATGGCAATGGTAAAAAATAAAATAAGTACAATGGCCAGGATATAGGGTTTTGCACTACCCGTGTGTTTACCCAGCACATAATGTTCTTCTAATAATTGTACATTTTTTTTGTTGGCTTGTAACACAAAATCAAAAACCCATCCTAATACAGGGATTGCACCTACCAGGGCATCAATGAAGATATTTCCCAGCATTTTTATGACCAGTTTGCCGGATGCGCCATGCTTTACCATAGTGAGGAGCAGGGTTGCCGAAATGAGATAGCCGGCCAAATCACCGGCTACGGGTATAAAATTTAAAATAGGATCAAGCCCAAATTT
>JAFDZZ010000047.1 GCA_018266715.1 Bacteroidota bacterium | reverse complement strand
TATTGAAAAAATGATATACCAATTTAAGCTATCATATTATTGGCTATGGAGAGCATTTTGATACCTTAAAGCAATTGGTGGATGACGTAAAACTACACCAGTAGGTAACCTTGGATGGAAATATTCCTTACTCAAAAATTAATGATATCATTAAAGACAGCTATGCCTTTATAGGGATGGGAACCACGGTGGGTGAAGCAGCCGGTATTGGGCTTCCTTCATTAGTGGCAATCGTGGACGAGAAAGAAAATACATATGGGCTGCTGGGGCGGCTGCCCGAAAATATTGTAGGTGAACCGGGCGAAGATTTGCCTCTTTTTCGATATGAAGAGGCCATTGAAATGTTGATACAGCTATCAGAAGAAGACTACAAAAAAGAGCGGGCCCTATCGCTCAAGAAGGCCTCTTTCTTCTCCATAGAAACCGTGGGGGAAAAATTTATTGCCGGATTTAATGCCGGCAAAAGCCATAGCATAAAAATTACTGCTTTGAGTAATTTAATATACCTGCTGTCAAAAATCCAGGTTAAGTATTTTATAAAAAAGGAATACCGGCATAAATAATTATTCAGCCGTCTTCTTTCTTGCACTTCCGGTATGAAATAAAATGATAAACCACATCATGCAAAAGAAGGGCATTGACGTGGCCTTATACCTTACGATGGTGCCAAAATTAAAGGTGGTTAGCCCAATCAAAATACCCATAATAATACAATAGTATAAAATAACCTTGGCTAAAATACTTTCTTTAAAGTAAAGATTTATACTCCTGAACCTTCGAATAACCGTATATAAAACCAGCACAAACAATAAAAAAGACTCCAAGGCATTAAAAAGCATAAAGGCATTATCGGCCTCCCACAAATGCGGCCTGAAGTAAGTGGTATAAAATGCCAAAGGAGCTTTTTCAATTAGCCCGGTTAACGAGGTTTCAATTTGGCCAATTTCAAACGAAGACCCGGCGCCGCCGGTATTATACATTTCCTGGTAAAAATTTGACGTATCTACAAAATCGAGTATAAAATCATCATTGGAATTAACAATATAAAGCGCCAAAAACATTACGCCGATGATAATGATAAAACCCAGTAACTTCTTCAATATATTATCATTTTGCAACCTGGCAATATAGTAAATCAATACCGATAATGCCAGTGCAAAAGCAAGCCCATATATGGTATAAGGCTTTACCAGGAGGATAAACAGTATATTAATAATAAGAAGCAGAATATTTACCGCTTTGCTTTTATTCTTATAAATGTTATAAATATTCATCGCCATAAATCCCAGGAATGCATACACGAGTGTTTCTTTATAAATTGGAGATGTATAAAAAGTTGCCGTTGGAATAAATAGCAGGCAAAAGGTAATGGCTTTTTTGTAAACCGGCGAGTGATAAACCTGCGTCATTACCTGGTATAGCTTAAAAACACCCACTGTAGAGATTACACAAAAACCAAAACAGATCAATAAATACCGCCCCAATGCAAAAGGATAAAAAGCCGCAGCAATCCTTACTAAAAAAAAATTTTTTTCCATATCACTACCCGGCTGTATGCCCAGGCCGCCATCGGACCAAAGCACCTCTTTATAGTTAAGGGCGCTTTTAAAAATTAAATCAATATTGGAAAAATTTTTCTTTAGCAGGCCAAACAGGTTTTTGGATTCTTCATAAACATATATGCTATCGGTCATGCGCCATACATGGGCTACCAGGTAAGTTTGCAAAGCGATATACATCACCTTGGTAATAAAAAAAACCATTAAGAGTTTTTTTTCTCCCTTTGATGCTTTTCTGAAAATAATATTCCTTAGGATAAACGAAAAGGCTATAAAATAAAAAAACAAAAGGAGAAAATCCCAGCCGGTCAAAATGCTATCGGTCATACGGATTCAAATTTATACAATACTGTTGCTATCTCAAAGGGAACCTTTAAAAGGAATCCGCTTTGGCCAAATATTTGGTTCCTGTTCACATCAATAGTTTTCTTAATTTTGCAATTCAAAAAACCGGTTTCCCGGTTTTTAAACCATTATGCATCAACAACCTTATTTAATAGAATTTCCCAGGATTGGCAATACCATGATCGGCTATATTTCCGTAGCCGAAAATGAAACTCTTCCTTTCCCGGTTGAACGTATTTACTGGACCTATTATACCCCGGAGAGCATTCACCGGGGAGGCCACGCCCATCACCGGCTGGAGCAGATCCTCATTGCGGTTTCGGGAAAAATTATTGTAAATACCGAAATGCCGGGAGGTCAAAAAGAACGATTTATTTTAGAAACTCCCCATACCGGCATTTTTTTACCAAAATACTGCTGGCACGAAATGCATTATTCCCATAATTCTGTTCAAATGTGTATTGCCAACTCTGTTTACCAGGAGTCTGATTATATAAGGGATTATGATGAATTCAAAAAAATACCATGAGTAGTATTCATAAACTGGCCGATGTTCAATCCAAAAAAATTGGAAAAGGATCGGTGATATGGCAATTTGCAATAGTGCTTCCTAATGCAGTTATTGGCGAAGATTGTAACATCAACTGCCATACTTTTATAGAAAATGATGTTATAATTGGCAGCAGGGTAACCCTCAAAGCCGGGGTTTATCTTTGGGATGGCATCAGGGTGGAAGACGATGTTTTCATAGGCCCTAATGTTAGCTTTGTAAATGATAAATATCCCCGTTCAAAGGAATATCCCGAAAAATTTCAAACCACAATTATTCGAAAAGGCGCATCTATTGGGGCCAACGCCACCATTTTGGGTGGAATAGAAATTGGTAAATATGCAATGGTAGGAGCAGGAAGCGTGGTTACAAAAAATGTAGAAGATTATACCCTGGTTTATGGAAACCCGGCAAAGGTTATAAAAAAACTTTCCCGACATTAATAAAATGATCCCTTTTTTAAATATTGCAAAAATCAATCAAAGGCATGAAAGCTTGCTTTCAAATGCATTTCAGGAGGTATTTCAGTCGGGTTGGTATATTTTAGGAAGTAAAGTAGAACAGTTTGAAAAAGAATTTGCAAATTATTGCAACGTAAAACATTGTATTGGCGTAGCCAATGGATTAGATGCTTTAATTCTAATCCTTGAAGCCTATAAAGAAATGGGCAATTTGAAAAACGGCGATGAGGTGTTAGTGCCGTCAAATACCTATATAGCCAGCATTTTAGCTATTACCCGTGCCGGGCTAACCCCGGTGTTAGTAGAGCCCGATATCCATACTTATTTATTAGATCCGTTTAAACTCAAAGAAAAAATTTCTCCTAAAACCAAAGCCCTACTTCCGGTTCATTTGTATGGTAAGGTTTGCCAAATGGATGCCATAAATACAATAGCAAAAGAAAATGGCTTAAAAGTGATCGAAGACTGTGCTCAATCACATGGCGCTTTATTTCATGAAAAAAAATGCGGCAGCCTGGGTGATGCGGCAGGGTTTAGCTTTTACCCAGGTAAAAACCTTGGCGCCTTGGGCGATGCTGGCGCTGTAACCACTAATGACGATGCATTGGCCGGCACCATAAAGGCTTTACGCAATTATGGATCCAAAATAAAATATGAAAATTTATACTGTGGCTTTAACAGCCGGCTTGATGAATTACAAGCCGCCTTACTTTCAGTAAAATTGCCCTTTTTGGATGCCGATAATCAATACCGGCGCAACGTTGCCCAATTTTATCATAACCATATTCACAACCCACATATTACACTACCCTGTAAAAAAGCTGAGCAAATTAGCAATTCCAAAGACCATGTTTGGCATTTATTTGTAGTAAGAGTGGAAAACCGGGAGGGCTTTCAGCAATATCTTGCTAAGAATGGAATACAAACCGTAATTCATTATCCCATTCCTCCCCACAAGCAAAAAGCATACAGCCATTTTTCCTCACTTTCACTGCCGGTTAGTGAAAAAATTCACCGTGAAGTAATTTCATTACCCATTAGCCCGGTAATAGAAAGCAAAGATTATGAAACCGTTTGCCAGGTAATAAATGCATACCAGCCGTGAACCTGAAAAAAACCAGTATTTATACTTCGCTCTCCGCAATAGCTACTTTTATTAGCGGCTTTATCATTGTAAAAGTTGTTGCTGTAAAAATTGGTCCGGACGGAATTGCCTATTTGGGCCAGTTTCAAAATACCGTTGCCATATTAAACATGCTGGCAACCGGCGCCATTTCTATTGGTATAATCAAATACCTTGCTGAATCTAAAGAGAGTCCCCGGCAAAGAGATGAAATAACCGGAACCGCCTTAGTTATTATGGGCTACTGTGCATTGGCGGTAACAGCATTTTCCATTATATTTTCCGGGTATTTATCGAAATCGTCATTTAAAGACAGCACTTATAGTAACGTATATCTTGCTTATGGCTTGTGCAGCATAGCCTTTGCCTTTAACCTCATTTTTCCTGCCATATTAAATGGCTTAAAACAAATTAAATGGCTTACTGCGGTAAATGTATTGAGTTCATTTATTGGTGTAATCAGTACCGTAATACTCACTTATTATTTTGGAATTACCGGCGCTTTGCTGGCCTCATCGGCACAGGCTTTAATAGTGGGGGTCATCAATATTTATATATCTTATAAAGCCGGAATAAACTTGGTTTTTTCCCCAAAATTATTTCATAAAGAAACGGCCAAAAAGCTTTTGGGGTTTTCGTTAATGGCAGCAGTAAGTGGTATTCTACTTCCTTTAACTCAAATTCAAATCAGGGATTTTATTATTCACCAATACTCGTTTTCAGATGCAGGTTATTGGCAAGCCATTACCAAAATATCCGATTATTATCTTGCCTTTATAACTTCCGTATTGGGCGTTTATTATTTACCCCGGCTATCCGAAATTAAACACAAGATTGAATTAAGGCATGAAATTATAAACGGGTATAAAATTATTTTACCTGTAGTAATTTTGATGGCTTTTTTGATATGGATATTAAGAGAACCTGCAATTCATCTCCTTTTTTCAAAAGATTTTTTGCCGGCAAAATCTTATTTTACCTTTCAATTACTGGGTGATATTTTTAAAATAGGTAGTTGGCTTTTGGCTTACCTGATGCTGGCAAAAGCGCTAACCCGGGAATATATTATTACCGAAATCTTATTTTCACTCAGTTTAGTCTTATTATCCCGGTGGTTTATTACCCAATATGGGGTAATTGGCGCCACATACGCATTTGCTCTTAATTACGGGCTCTATTGGTTATTAATGTGGTTTGTATTAAAAAAACATATCTACTAGGCCTTAAATAGGTTTTTAGCTTGGTCAGTTATTCTATAACTTAGAATATTCAATGGAAAAGAAAAAAGTATTATTTTTTATCAATACGTTAAGGTTTGGTGGCGCCGAAAGGGTGGTTTCCATGCTGGTAAATCATTTAAAATTTGATTATGAAATACACCTGGCCCTTTTGCATAAGGAAATTGCTTTTCCCGTTTCGGAAGAAATTACAATTCTAGATTTAAAGGAAAACCCGGCTACCGGAAATTCCTTGCTATTGCTCCGGTTGCCCTTAATTGCCCGAAAATTAAGCCGGTATTGTAAAGACAATAATATAGCCTTGGTGATTAGTTTTTTAAACCGCCCATCCTACGTTACTGCATTTATGAAAAGCTGCTGGGGGTACCGGGGTAAAATAATCATGTGTGAACGTTCCTACCAAAGCCAAATACTTAAATATATTGGCGACCAAAGTGTGTGGTATCGGCTGATTACAAAAAAATTGATTCACTTTGCATACCAACGGGCCCATCTTGTTATTGCCAACTCAAAACTTTCCAAAATAGACCTCCAAAACAATTTTGCCGTTACCACGCCAATCGAGGTAATATATAATCCTGTAGATGTAACCATGGTACAACAATTAAGCCGGGAAGAAAAGCCCGCCTGTTATACCGAAGAAGGAGTATTTTATTTTATTGCCGTAGGAAATTTTAGAACAGAAAAAAACTTTGAATTATTGCTCCATGCTTTTGCTTTGATACAAAAATCATTTAAAACAAAATTAATATTAGTAGGCAGCGGCTCATTAGAAAATAAACTAAAACAGCTTGCTGCAGATCTTAACATTTCGACGCAGGTGCGTTTTTGTGGCTTTCAGCAGAACCCATACAAGTACATAAAAAATGCCGATTGCCTGGTTTTAAGCTCATATACAGAAGGTTTCCCTAATATTTTGCTGGAAGCATTGGCTTGCAATAAGGCCATTGTTACTACCGATTGCCAATCGGGCCCCAGGGAATTGCTTGCGCCATCAACCGATCCTTTATATCAAACAAAAAGCAATATAGAAATTGCAGAATTTGGCATTTTAACTGCAGTTAATGATACACAGGCATTGGCGGAAGGCATGACAGAGATTTTTACCCATAAAAACCTCCGCATTGCATTAGAAAATAAAGCGGCTATTAGAGTTGCAGATTTTAATATTGATATTAATATACAGCACTATCAACAGGCTATTGGTAAAACTTTATCAAAATTACACTAAGCCCGGTCAGCTTAAAATTTTTCTTTACCACAATTAATTATTTCTTTATATTTTTATTCTTGCCTCGAGTAAATAATTTTGCAGGAATTTACAAAAAGGATTTTATCCCTTTTTAACTAATTTTACAAAGTCACCGTTTCCTTATCCAAAAATTTCAATAAAATGAAAAAGATCACATTCATTTTTTACCTTACATCATTCACATTAAATGTATTTGCACAACAGGCGCAATGGTTAATCTCCGGTAATGGCGGAACCAATCCCCCAACGAATTATTTTGGCACAAGTGATGATAAAGATATTGTCTTTAAAAGAAATGCACAAAAGTCCGGAATACTTGGCATTAATTTAACAAGCTTTGGTTTTCAATCCCTTTCTGCTAATTCATCAGGAACACACAATACTGCAATTGGTTCGAACGCTTTAAATAAAAATACTACTGGATATCAAAACGTATCAATAGGCTCTTATTCATTAGCTAATAATACTTCAGGAAATCAAAATTCAGCAACTGGGACTTATTCATTAAACCAGAATACAAGTGGAAATCTTAACTCTACGTTGGGCACATATTCTTTAAATCAAAACACGACTGGAAGTCAAAATTCTGCTATTGGATCAGGTGCTTTACAATTTAATACAACAGGATATCAAAATACGGCTATTGGATCATATTCTTTAAAGCAAAACATATCCGGATTGTTCAATACAGCAATAGGATCGTATGCAAGTGCAAATTTAACAACCGGTAGTTACAATACTGTGGTAGGGTATAATAGTGGTACAGGGCTAACTGAAGGTTCTAATAATACCATAATTGGTGCCCGAGTCTCTGGGTTAGCTGCAGGAGTATCAAATTCAATTATACTAGCAGATGGATCAGGCAATCAAAGAATATTTGTGAATGATGCCGGCAATGTTGGCATTGGCACTACAAATTTAACAGCTAACCTAAAGCTGCAGGTAAATGGCAATATTTATTCAAACGGTAAAATTCTAATTAATTCTGACCTTTCTCATTCCGGCAATTATGCACTATCAGTTAATGGCGATGCCGTTTTTACACGTGCAGTAGTAAAGCTTTACGGCTCATGGCCAGATTATGTATTCGATAAAAAATATAAACTAAAACCATTAGAAGAAGTAGAAAAATATATTAGACAGAAAAAGCATTTAGAAGGCATGCAAAGTGAATCCGAAGTTTGGGAAAATGGCATCGACCTTGGTGAAAACCAGAAGAAAATGCTCGAAAAAATTGAAGAGCTGACTTTGTATATAATTGAACAACACAAGGCTTTAATACTTTTAAAAGAAGAATTAAATTTATTGAAAAAGAATGCTAAAAATTAAAGCCCATGAAAGCATTTATTATTTTTTTTACCAGCGTGCAAATTTTTGTTGCTGACAATTATGCACAATCTTGCAATGCAACAGGCGCAAGCATTAATAGTTCTCTACAGGTTGTAAAAAATATTAAAACCGATTTTGGCGCTATGGGCGATGGAATAACTAATGATCAACAAGCCTTTAATAATGCAGCAAATTTTATAAATAATAATGTAGTAAATGGTATAACGGGAAATGTAAAATTGATTATACCAGGCGGAATATACCTTGTAGGTGAACAAGAAGCGCACTTAAATAATACGGCAACTCATGCCCATCCTGTTTATGAAGGGAAGCATGTTATGTACTTACATGATGTGAATAATGTTACCATACAAGGAAGCATTCATTCAATGATAATTTTTAAGAATGGAATGAAATTTGGCACATTTGATTTGTCAAACGGGCTGCCTCCAATTACACTTGACGAATTTAATCCTTCCACAAATGGAAATGTTCAAGATCCATATTATTATTTTTCCCCTCATAAAGGCACTATTGGTAATTTTCTATTTATTAACACAACAAACTATGGGGATGAAAATTCGAATATAGAAATAAAAGACCTGGAAATAAATGGTAATAGTGATAATTATATTCTTGGCGGAAACTGGGGATTTGGAGCCAGACCTATTGAAGTGTCAAATGCATTCGGACTGTATTTGATTAATATTAGCGGCCTTACCATTTCAAATGTAAAAATTCATCATTGTGGGCAAGATAATCTATATATAGGAAGTTATGTAGGCCCTGTAAACTCTCCAAATCCACCAAACGATTTAGCTTCCTCTACAAATAATGTATTAATTCAAAATATAATTTGCGAATTTGCCGGAAGAAATAATTTTACTTGGGCAAGTGGAGAAAATTTTTGTGTGTCGGGTTCATCATTTAACCACGCTGCTAATAAGAATATTAAAACAAGTCCAGGCTATGGTATGGATATTGAGCCAGAAGGAGAATCTCCACACCCTTTATGCAGAAACGGCTTTTTTGATAATTGCGTTTTTGGATTTAACGGTGGATTGGGTTTAACGAACGCTCGCTCAAGAGATAATACCGCAGGCCTTCCAGTAGGCGATGTAAGAGGATATTCCTACAATCATTATTTCTTTAACTGTTCACTTATTGGAAATAAAGATGCTTCCGCCCGGATTTATTCAAATCGGGTTACTTTTGATAATTGCAATTTTTATGGCGAAGTTGTGAACTATGCAAGTACAATAAATTCTGGAATACAGGAACCTGCGGTTTTCAAAAACTCTCTTTTTAGCGATTGTTACAATGGCAAAACAATGTTTACACCCACTGCACTTTTAGCTTTAGAATATAGTTACCAGGTTAAAATAGTAGATAATAATTTTAAAAGATTTTCTTATAATAGCACTTTTCCCTACTATAGTCGGTTAATTTATGGCCCAATCAACGGCCATCAAACGTGTAGCGACCCTAACCTAAAACCAATTTTTCAAGATAATAATTTTTACTTTCTTCCAAATCCAACTCAGGAAGCATTGTTATCTCAACCACACCACGATAAGTTTATTAATAATAATTTTTACAAACAAAACTCGAGTTTGACTATTTGGAGCAATACACTAGGTTGCCAACTTCGGGATAATGAAGAGCCATGGGCAGGCTCTCCACATTTTACTCCTGGCTTTATTTACCACGATCTTAATCTTGGAGACTATGGTATATGTCAAGACAAATTAATATGTGAAAAAAATATTTATAGTAGTGAAGAAATTAATGAATCGAATATTTTTCAATCGGCAGGCTTTATATATACCGACTCAAAAATTCAATTAAGCACTAATGAAAGCGTCAAGTATGAATCTGCCGAATCAATTATCCTTAATCCCAATTTTGAAACAAACCTTTTAAATAATGCCTATATAGATTTATCCATAACTCCCTGTACACACCCTTCAGGTAGAACTATGGCTGCTAATATTCTTACTATTCAAACACCGTTAAATAACGAATATCTGCTTAGTACAAATAATAGCCTGGTAGTTTTTCCCAATCCATCTTCTAATGATTTTTTGGTTCAAATTAACGCACCTGTAAAAAATCAAATACTTTATTATATTACAAACTCACTTGGAAAAATTATTGAGTCTGGATCAATCAGACCTACAGGCATTAAACAAAACTCATTTAATATAAAAAATATCACTATTCCTGGAATATATTTCTTAAAAATAAATATAAATGAAAGATCAGAAAGCAGAAAATTAATCCGTCTTTAATTCTTGAATACTTCTGTATTAATTAACCTTTTTTCATAATTTGAATCACTCTTATTAAACTTATATCTTACTATTTTTAATTATATACAGGGTAAAGTATTTTTCATTACTTTTCATCGCTGAACAAAATAGTCTTACCAAATTTCTTGGAGTATTAAATTTTTAAATGCGATTACTAAAAAAGTATACCGGGTTAAGCATAGTTGTTATTGTAAATATGGCTATACAATTTCTGTTTCAATGGTATGTACTCACTTATATAGGAGTTGGCACTGAAACAGACGTTCTTTTTGGCACAATGGCAATTCCTCAATTTATTTTACTGGTGTTGAGCGGCTCGCTTACGTTAGTACTTGTGCCTTTATTTTCCAGTCTTAGTGGAGAGGCATTTAAGCAAACCGGGTGGGATATTACACAAATTGTAGGTTTATCTTTTATTGCACTTGCATTCATTATGTTTATTACGGCAAAATGGTGCATAAAGTTTTTATTACCGGGCTTTACGGGGCAGTCATATCAACTTGCTATAGAACTTTTTTCGATACAGCTAATCGCAATGGTACTATCATCATTATTAAGCATTGTATGGTCTCTACATAATGCAAAGGAAAATTATTACAAAATGGAAATCACCTCTATTGCTGCCGGGGTAATCGCAGTAGTTGTTCTTCATTTTTCATTTAAGCAATTAGGTATTTATGCAGCAGCATGGGCAAGTGTACTGAGAGTATTATTACAATTTTTATTACTTTGTCGTATTCTTGGGCCATATAAACGGCTTCATATTCATTCAGGAAACATTATATACACCCGAAAAAAATTACGGCCGTTGATACTTGGAAATATGTATTATAAAACCGGGGCATTAGCAGATCAATATCTTAGCTCCACAAGCAAAAAAGGAGACCTTACCTTACTAAGCCTTGCGCAACAAATTTATACGGCCATCAATTCAATTGCAGTTAAAGTAATTGTCAATACAATGGTCCCGATATTGGCAAAGGCATATACAAATAAAGAGAAGGAAAAATTTCAACAAATATTTTATCAAAGATTAATTGTGGCATTATTATTATCTGTTTTAGTTACAATGGGCTTGTTGTTTTTCGGAAAATGGCTTTTAGGTATAGTCTTCGTTTTTAAAAAAATTGACTTGAGTGATGTTAGTAACTTTTGGTGGATTATGGTGATATTAAGCGGCTTTTTTTCAGGAGGAATTTTAGGTTCAGTAATTTCAAGTGCATTCTATGCCAAAGGAGATACCAAAACACCAACTAGGATAAATACTATCTTGTTCACCATTTACTTACCTTTAAAATTCCTTGCTTTTTCTTTATATGGCATTACAGGACTTGCTATTTCTATTTCAACATACTATATATTAAATGTAGTTGTTCAATTTATATTTTTTCAAAAAAGTCGTTTTGCATGAATATTTTGTTTGTAATCCCTTCTTTGGCTAAAGGCGGTCAGGAAAAAGCAGGGATGTTTCTTTGTAACTATTTAATGGAATTTCATACTGTAACCGTTGTTTGCTTTGAAAAAAGAAATGAAGCTGATTTTAATTATCAATGTCCAATTGTAAGAATATATAAAAATTCAACTTTTTTTTCAAAATTCGAAACCTACTTTTATCGTTACAAAGAACTAAAGAAAGTAAAAAAAGAGTTGCAACCCGATTGCTCAATAGCCTTTGGAAATACCGCAATTATTTTTAATTCTCTCACAAGTTGTAATGAAAAAACATTTTCATCAATTAGGCAGTCTTTCTATAAGCAAATCGGTCTCAAGAATATTAATGCCAAAATTCATAATTTCTTTTATTTAAGAGGGATAAAAAAGTCAACTAAAATTGTCCCGGTAAGCAATGCAATTAATTTAGAATTGAAAAAGTATTTCAATATCAATAACCAATTGTACATTAATAATGGTTATGATATTGACAATATACAATTAAAAGCAAAGGAAACATGCTTCTGCTTCAAAGAAAACCGGTTTTATTTCATTCATGTTGGGCGTTTTGGCCCACCGAAAGGGCATTGGCATTTAATCAGAATTTTTTCGGAAATACGAAAACGGGATACCAAAGTAAGGCTTCTATTATTGGGTGGAATTGACCACTCCAGCAATGTAAGTAATGCCATAAATGAATATTGTAAAAAATATCTTGAAAAAAATAATATCTCATGGTCGTATAATGAAACAGACGATGCAGATGTATTGTTCCTTGGGCATCAAATTAACCCATATAAGTACATTGCCAGATCGCATTTGTTTGTGTTTCCTTCAATTTGGGAAGGCTTTCCAAATGCCTTAGCCGAGGCTATGAGTTGTGGTATACCTGTTGTTTCTGCCGACTTCCCGACCGGTTCAAAAGATCTTTTGTTAAATGAAACTTCAGATGAGAGCTATGGGTTAATATTACCAGCATTTGTTGATGACTTTACTTCAGAAACGCCATATCGTATGGATGAAATGGATAAAATTTGGTCGGAAAAAATTATGGAGTTAATTAATGATAATGAAAAACTATGTTTTTATAAAGAACAGGCATTAAAGAGGTCAAAACAATTTACTGTACAAAAAATGGGTAATACCTGGAATAAATTAATATCAAATAGCATATGAGTAAACAAAAGGGAGATTAAAATGAAGATCAATATGAGAGGATATACCAACAAGGCGCCTTCCTCAATAAATAACCTTGATATAAACATCATTATACCACATTTTGAATTTGTTTTTTTTTGACCTCGGTTTTAAACTCGTAAAAAACTAAAAGAAAGCCCATATAATAGAATGGAATAACCGGAATCCTGTATCTGGCAAGAGTGCCAAAGTTTACAGTAGATATACCCACAAGGCTGGCAAATATTATTGAGTATAATAGGCAAAGAAATATAATAGGGTTTATTGTAAAATATTTTGCAAACTTCAAAATACCGACTTTAATAATTACAAAAACACTAAAGAATACCAGAAACAAGCTCTCAATAGCAGAAAGAACCATTATTGGTTTTCTTACTTCCCAAACAAATGGCCGGTAAAGAGTTGCTACAAAACCTGTTGGAAGCTTTTTTAATATACCTGCAACATTGGGCTCCATATCACCAATATCAAAATTGGAATCCGCATCTTCATTCAGAGTTGCATAACTGTCTTTCAATTCAACAATATTCTCTTGTAAATGTTCAATAGCGTATGCACCAAGGCCTTCGTTAATATCATCGTAAAATATAAAAATCGTAGAGGAAAAAAACAACACAATTAATGGAAATGCCATCCATCGAAAAAATTTTAACCTTATTTTCCGAAGTAGATTCATGCAAATAAACATAAGCAATGGTATGAATAATGCAGCAATAATATAGGCCTTGATTATAAGGATTAGATAAGCTGCAACAAACACATACAAGTAATCTGTCCACTTTGCTTTTCGTTTACTAATATTAATACATCCATAAAAAAAACAGCCCAAAGAAGTAAAACAAATAGTATCTTTAAGCAGGCCTGCGCCATAAATATTAAGTGAAGGGAAAAATAAAATAACAATAGCAATTAAAAAATGCCATTTCGGCGCAAAAGAAACAAATGCTTCAAACAATTTGAAAACACCAAACAATGCAATAAACGACATTAACATTGTGCATATCAAAAACCGATTAAATCCAATGTAAGTTAGCAATAATGAAATTTTCACAACAACAAACCCGCTATTGTTAATTGCTCCTCTCATCTCATAATTTTCACGGAAGAATGTATAGTCTTTTGAGAATACATCGATAAGAGATATTTTTCCTGCTTCAATTAAATCTTTAAATACTAATGACTCCTTGAAATAAGTAAGTGTATCACCAAATCCCCAATAGTAATATACCAGCAATGCATATAACAGCCCACCAAAAATCTTTACAACAAAAGCCTTAGCCAAATATTTTTGGATTAGAATATCATTTGGGTACTTGTTCTTAATAAATCTAATCAACACATATAAAACAAGAAAATACAATGGTACAAGCAGAAAATCGATAGAGCTAATAATGCTTGCATTCATATCTGGAAAGTAAAATAATTTATCTTAAACGATCCCTTAAACTTAAGATTAACGTAGTATATAAGCAAGGTCAAATTAGGCAAAATTTACTACTTTTGATGCACTTTTTTATTATGCATACCATTTTAATTACCGGCGGCGCCGGTTTCATTGGCTCACACCTTACAAGGTTATTTGTTACAAAATACCCCCATTACAAAATCGTAAACCTCGATGCACTTACTTATGCCGGTAACCTGGCAAATTTAAAAGACATAGAATCCGCATCAAATTACCATTTTATAAAAGGCGATATTACCGATACAGAACTGTTACAACAACTCTTTACCCAACACCGCTTTACAGCAGTGCTCCACTGTGCTGCCGAAAGCCATGTTGACCGGTCCATAACCGATCCTTTAGCTTTTGTACGTACTAATGTAGTAGGTACATCATCCTTACTTTTAGCGGCAAGAGAGTTTTGGAAAGCAGATTTTACGGATAAATTATTTTACCATATTTCTACCGATGAAGTTTATGGCTCATTGGGAGAAACCGGGTATTTTTATGAAACCACTCCTTACGACCCCCGTAGCCCTTACTCGGCCTCAAAAGCGTCCAGCGATCATTTTGTACGGGCATTTTATCATACCTACGGCTTACCCGTAAAAATTTCCAATTGCAGTAACAATTACGGGCCGTTTCATTTCCCGGAAAAACTCATTCCGCTCAGCATCAATAATATCATACATAACAAACCGCTGCCTATTTATGGTAAAGGCGAAAATATCCGTGACTGGCTTTATGTAGAAGACCATGCAAGAGCCATAGATGTGATCTTTCACAACGGCAAAATTGGCGAAACCTACAATATTGGCGGTCACAACGAATGGAAAAATATTGATTTAATAAAAGAACTTTGCAAACAAATGGACAGCAAACTGAACCGTGCTCCCGGAACATCAGAAAAGCTCATAAGCTTTGTAAAAGACCGGGCTGGCCACGATATGCGCTACGCCATTGATGCTTCTAAACTAAAAACAGAACTCGGATGGGAACCCTCATTGCAATTTGAAGAAGGGCTTTCAAAAACTATAGACTGGTATTTAAATAATAAAGAGTGGCTCAATAATGTGGTGAGTGGAAATTATGCAAAATATTACGAAGATCAGTATGTGAAAAGGTAGGGTTGAGGAGTTGGGTATAGTTTAGGGGTTGAGAGGTTGAGTAATGTTTAGAGGTTGAGAGGTTTAGAGAATTTAAAATGTATTCTAAATTTCTGTAAAATTCCCAAACCAACTAAACCCATCTAAACTCTCCTAAACTATTCTAAACCCTCCTAAACCATTCTAAACTTCCCTAAACCCATAATCCAAAAAACAATCAATCACCATAAAACCCATCACATGAAAACTTACGCTTTTGAAAAACTGGAATGCTGGCAGCAGTCAAAAAAATTAGCCGTATGGATCTATAAAAACACCCAAAAATTCCCCATGGAAGAAAAATTTGGCTTAGTATCACAAATGAGAAGAGCTTCAATCTCAATAGCATCAAATGTAGCAGAAGGTACTTCCCGTAAATCATTTAAAGACCAATCGCATTTTAGTACAATATCTTATAGCAGTACCATTGAATTATTAAACGACTTGATTATAGCTAAAGATTTAGGATATTTAACCAACGAACAATATACAGAAGGAAGGGCACAGGTAGAAATACAAACGTTTCTTATAGCAGGATTAAGAAAATCACAACAAAACAGAATTAAAAAGAAAGACTAACCCACTAAACTTTTCTAAACTATCTAAACTCTTCTAAACTATCTAAACCCTCCTAAACCCACTAACCATCCTAAACCCTTAAACCCAAAAACAAACAATCAAAAAATGAAAGGAATCATACTTGCAGGCGGATCCGGAACCAGGCTTTACCCCATTACCATGGGCATCAGCAAACAATTAATGCCTATCTATGATAAGCCCATGATTTACTATCCACTAAGCACCCTGATGCTGGCAGGCATAAAAGATATTTTAATTATTACCACGCCGGAAGACCAGCAACAGTTTATGCGCTTGCTGGGCGATGGAAAAAAATGGGGTTGCAGCATTCAGTACGCAAAGCAGGAAGTGCCCAATGGCCTTGCGCAGGCTTTTGTTATTGGTGAACCGTTTATTGGAAGCGATAATGTGGCCCTTGTTTTAGGAGATAATATTTTTTACGGCAGCGGATTTAGTAAACTTTTACAACAGGCGGCCAGCTCCGGCAAGCCCACCATTTTTGCTTACCCCGTTAGCGATCCTGAAAGATATGGCGTGGTGGAATTTGATGACAACCTTGCAGCAGTAAGCCTGGAAGAAAAACCCTCAAACCCTAAAAGCAACTTTGCCGTTCCCGGTTTATATTTTTATGATAACTCGGTAGTAAAAATTGCCAAAGAATTAAAACCCAGCCCCAGGGGGGAGTATGAAATTACGGATGTAAATAAAATATATCTTGCTCAACAAAAACTCCAGGTGGCCGTATTAGACCGTGGATTTGCATGGCTGGATACCGGCACTTTTGACTCCTTAAGTGATGCCAGTGAATATGTAAGGGTAATAGAAAAAAGACAAGGGCTTAAAATTGGCTGCCCCGAAGAAATAGCCTGGCGTATGGGATTTATTAATTTATCTCAGTTGCAATCCCTTGCACAAGGCCTTATAAAAAGCGGTTATGGCCAGTACCTGCTCAACATTATGGAAAAACCATAATTTGCGTTATCAATAATCCTTTGAAGAAAAATATTGCCCATATCATCCAAAACCTCGGCAAAGGAGGGGCTGAAACCATTTTGGTTGCTGAAGTAAATGAATTGCAGGAGTATCACAATATTGTGATCACCTTATTTAAAGGCAATACCTTTCCGCATTTTAACCCCGGCAAACTTATTTGTCTTAATGTAAAGCATTACCTGCTTACCCCCTTCTATTTTTTTAAGTTAAAAAAAATTCTAAGAACCCATCAAATCGTACTGGTACATTCCCACCTGTACTGGGCCACGCTGTTGGCAAGGCTGGCTACGCCGGCAACCATACCCCTCGTTACTACCATTCATACCTATGTTGCACAATCGGTTGAGTATAAAAAAAAGTTTATGCAATGGCTGGAAAAATGGAGTTATCGCCAGCGCCCTTCAATCATCATGGGCGACTCTGTAGGAGTGGTAAATGAGTATTTTCGCTTTTTTAATCTTAAGCCCTACTTAAAAGTTGATGCCTATTCTTTTGTAGATCCCCGGGTTTTTTCGAAAAGAAAAGAACGATTTAGGAATGCAGCTGCCCAGGAAAAATTTAAAATTATAACCGTTGGCAGGCCCACCCTGCAAAAAAACCATACCTATCTTTTAGATGCCTTCCGTATGCTAAAGCACGATAACTTTGAACTGCATATTTACGGAATGGGCGACCGGTATGAAGCGCTAAAACAAAGAATTGAACAGGAGGAGCTTCCGGTAGTACTAATGGGACAGGCCGCTAATATACAGGATATCATTCCACAATATGATTTATTTACCATGAGTTCATTGTATGAAGGCTTTTCGGTGGCAGTATTGGAAGCAATGGCATTAAAAATGCCCATGATGCTTGCCGATATTCCTTCTTTTAGGGAGCAGGGAGCTGAGGAAGTCATTTATTTTGATTTAAGCAACCCCGGTGATTTTGTTCAAAAATTAAAATCGCTTGCCGAAGATGGCGGCAAACAACAAAAAATGGCCGAAGGCGTTTGGAAAAGAGTGATGGATCATTTTACTTTAGAACATCATATGGCGGCATTAAGAAAAACGTATGAAACTGCGCTTGCAGAAACCCCCCAATAATTATGTGCGGAATTTCAGGATTTGTTGATTTTTCAAAACTCACCTCGCAAGAGCAATTAGAAAAGATGAACCGCTCTATGGCGCTTCGGGGCCCCGATGGCGAAGGTTATGCATTGTACCAAACGCCTGCTGCTTCCGTTGGCCTGGGCCATAGAAGGCTTAGTATTATAGACTTGAGTAATGCCGGTAGCCAGCCCCAGCATTATAAGCAGTTTCACATCACGTTTAATGGTGAAATTTATAATTACCATAGTATTAAAGAAGAATTGCTTGCCAAAGGCCATCAATTTATAAGCCATAGCGATACCGAAGTCATTCTTCATGCCTATGCCGAATGGGGCCATCATTGCCTTAAAAAATTTATTGGCATGTTTGCTTTTGTGATTTATGATGATGAAAAGCAAGAACTTTTTGCCGTAAGGGACCGGGCAGGAATAAAGCCGTTTTTTTATTTTTGGAACAATGGCCTCTTGCTTTTTGCATCGGAGCTAAAGGCTTTAATGCAGCATAAAAATTTTACACGGCAAATCAATATACATGCTGCAGGGGCTTATATGCAACTGGGTTATGTACCCGCCCCTCATTGTATTTTTGAAAATACCTTTAAACTCAAACCGGGCCATTATTTACACTTTTCACTGGCACAAAAAGAAATTAAAGTTCAGCAATACTGGAGTGTTTATGATGCCTACAATAAGCCCACGCTGGATATCAGCTTAAGTGAGGCCATAACGGAAACCGAAAAATTATTACTGAACGCTTTTCAGTACCGCATGGTAAGTGATGTGCCGGTTGGTGTATTCTTAAGCGGGGGTTATGATAGCAGTTGTGTTACCGCTTTACTCCAGGCCAATCACTCCGAAAAAATTAAAACATTTACCATCGGTGTACCCGATGCCGGGCTTAATGAAGCGCCTTATGCCAAAGACATTGCCGCCCACTTAGGCACGCAGCATACCGAATATTATTGTACCGCAGCCGAAGCGCTGGAAATTGTACCCAAACTGCCGGATTACTACGACGAACCCTTTGCCGACAGCAGCGCCATACCCACTACACTGGTAAGCCGGATTGCAAGGCAACAGGTAACGGTAGCTTTGTCTGCCGATGCCGGTGATGAGGTATTTGCAGGGTACAACCGGTATGACTATGTAACCAGGCTGGGGCATAAACTCAAGCTCATGCCGCCGGCATTAAGAAAAACTGCAGCTGCTGTGATGGATAAAATTCCGGCAAACAGCATCCCTTATTTAAATAAAAAATACTTGTTTGCCAGCAGGTACGAAAAAGTAAAAAACCTTTTAAAAAATTCTTCCGCAGAAAACCTGTTAATGAGCCTCACCAAGCAAATGGATGACGAAGCTATTGATAAACTTTTTATACAACACATCAGGAAACTGCACACCGCTTTTGATAGTAAAGAGCTGGTAAAACCCTACTCCTCCCCTTTACCTTATATAATGGCTATTGATTACGAAACGTATTTACCCGACGATATTTTACAAAAAGTTGACCGGGCTACGATGAGCGCCAGTCTTGAAGGCCGGGAGCCTTTTTTGGACCACAGGATTATTGAATGGGCGGCTCAATTACCTATGGAATTCAAATATAATAAGGGTATTAAAAAATATATCCTGCGCCAGATTGTACATAAATATATTCCACAATCTTTATTAGACCGGCCGAAAATGGGTTTTGGAATTCCTATAGCCACATGGCTTGAGCATGAGTTAAAAGATAGGGTAGAATTTTATTTGAGCGATACTTTTATTGAAAAACAGGGTTTATTCAATAATGCCGAAATACAAAAAATCCGTCATGCTTTTTATAACGGCAAAACCGAAAGAGCCGAAAAAATATGGTACCTTCTGATGTTTCAAATGTGGTACGATACCTGGATTAACAAAAACCCGGCAGGCTGATGAAAGAACGCTTTATTGCCATATATAAAAATGCCACTTACCGCACTGTAGCCACCTACGTATTTGTTCTCTTTTTTTCCCGTGGGGTATCTTTTCTGCTCTTGCCCCTGTTTACCAACCCCAGGTTTTTAACCCCGGCCGACAATGGTATGCTCAGCATTTTTTCCAGCAACATGATTTTGCTTACGCCGTTCATCAGCTTAGGCCTGGTACAATCATCCTCAAGAGATTTTTTTGCCAAAAACGAGGAACAGTTTAAAAAATCATTTACTCAAAACCTGGTCATTGCCTTTGGCATGATGCTGCTGATGATTGGCCTTTTATTAATTTTTAAGGATTACTTTAACCATAAACTGCACATTAGCGGATCCCTTATTTTCATCATTCCGTTGCTCATTTACCTCACCCTGTTCAACGATATGTTTTTAACCATTTTAAGAAATAAAAACGAGGTAAAGTTATTTTCCATTACCAACATGGCTAAAACCATTTTGGAGTATGGCGCATCGGTTGTGCTGGTAGTGTTGGTATTAGCGGGCTGGTATGGCAGGGTAGGCGGTATCATCATTGCGGCGGTTGCCATTAATTTAGTGAGCCTGTATTATTTATGGAAAAAACAATACCTCAAGTTCGATTTAAACGTAAAGCACATCATAGAGGAGTTAAAATTCAGCGTGCCCATTATTCTCTTTCAGCTCTGTGTTTTTATGCTTGGCCTTAGTAACAAGGCCTTCTTGAGTTTATTTAAAATAGATACAGCCGAAATTGGTATTTATGCCATTGCCACAATATTTGGCGCAATGGTCGGCGGCTTTTCGTATGGCGCATCCTATTATACGCAACCCCAGCTTTATAAAGCATTTAAACAGGATGGAGTGAGTTACCAGGTGTTTAAACCCCATTTAATCCGCTTTATTAAATTATTAAGTTTTATTACTGTGGGCTGTGTTATTACCGTGCTGGTATTGTATTATTTTTTCATCAATAAATTATACATAAAAGGGATGGGTTATTTTTTTGTTGGCGCTGCTGCATCCTATTTATGGGCCATTAATAATTTTTATTTCCAGGTATTGATTTACAGCAAATGGAACAGGAAAATGCTTTACTTAACGCTTTGCTCACTGCTGCTTTCTTTTTCCATACGTTATACCCTGGTAAAGTATTGGGGCATATGGGGCGATGCCTGGAGTACGTTATTATGTACCCTGGTTTTTAGCGGGCTTATTTTTATTTTTTTAAATAAATTTATTGGGTCAAAAAACGGCAACCGCACTGCCGAAATTCCAGGAATATGAAAAAACTTGCACCCGTAGCTTTTTTTGGATACAATCGTCCCGGGCATACCAGGCAAACCCTTGAGGCATTAATGCAAAGCCGGCTATCGGAGCAAACCGAACTGTATATTTTTATTGATGGACCCAGGCCCGGCGCCGACAAAGAAGCTATTGAAAAAAATAATGAAGTAAAAAATGTGGTTCGGGAGAAGCCCTGGTGCAAAGAGGTAAAAATTTTTGAGGCCGAAACCAACAAAGGATTATTTCATTCCATAGTTGATGGTATTAATTTGGTATTAAGCACCCACCCAACCGTTATTGTGCTGGAAGATGATGTACGGGTATTTCCGGGATTTTTAACTTTTATGAATAATGCCCTGGACCTTTATGAAAAAGAAGACCGGGTGATGCACATCAGCGGTTTCAGTAAACCGCAATTTGAAAATGTGCCCATAAAAGAAACCAGCTACTTTTTTAACCACACCACCTGCTGGGGTTGGGCAACATGGAAAAGAGCCTGGGCTAAATTCAATCCCGATCCTTTACAGTTAATGAAACTGGCACGGCAAAAAGGAAATTTAAAAAAATTAAATATCAACGGAACATTTGAACATTTTTGGAGCCTGCATTCCATTGCACATAAAAAATTTCAAAGTTGGAATACCCTTTGGCATACCTGCGTTTTTCTCAACGATGGCCTTTGCCTTCATCCTGCAAAATCATTAACCGCTAATTTTGGATTTGATGGAAGCGGCACGAACTGTGATGTAAACGAGCAGGTGGGGAACAATCCGTTTTATTCGGATGATCTCCCTGTATATCCAATTCCGCTGGAAAATCACCCCGCTATCAGTAAGTACAATACCTATAAAATGCATTCTTTTCGGTTCAGAACGGTTTTTTTCATTAAACATAAACTTCGTTTTTTATTTAGAAGATAATACCACAAACTTTGGCGCAAGAAAAAAACATACTTTTTATTTCTCATGATGGCATGACGGATCCTTTAGGCCAAAGCCAGGTAATCCCATACCTGCAAGGCATTAGCCGCAGCGGCCCTTACCGGTTTTTTATTTTAAGCCTCGAAAAAAAAGAAGTATTTGAAAAAAACAAACACATTATTGAACAAAGTTTAAGGGGTTATCCTATTACCTGGGTACCCCTTCCGTACCACAAAAAACCCCCGGTATTGGCAACGCTTTATGATAACCGGCAATTAAAAAAGGCGGCTGCTGCACTGCATAAAAAGCAGGGCATAAATATGGTGCATACCCGGTCGGGAATGCCTGCATTAATAGGGCTTTGGCTCAAAAAAAAATATGGTATTAAATTTTTACACGACATCAGGGAGTTTTATGCCGATGGACGAATAGATGGGAAAATGTGGAACCTCAAGAACCCGCTGTACTATATCATTTATAAATATTTTAAGCGAAAAGAAAAAGAAGAAATTCAATTTTGTGACGGTATCAATTGCCTTACCCATGCAGCAGAACGCATCATCCGGCAATTACCTTACTTCAATAAAAACATTCCCTTGCAGGTGATTCCCTGCAGTGTGGATATGCAGTTATTTGACCCTTCTAAATATAATGCAGATACGGTTGCCGCTTTAAAGAAAACGGTAAATATTAAACCCAATGAAATAGTCTTTAGTTACCTGGGATCAATTGGCGGTTATTATTTAACGGAAGAAATGATCCGGTTTTGCAAACGTACTGCCGAAAAAATGCCCCTGGCCAAATTTCTCTTTATCTCCCCGCATCGCCATGAGCAAATATTAGCTGCCGCAAACCAATATGGATTACCATCAGAAAAAGTGATCACCGTTAATGCAAAACGAGCCGAAGTTCCGCAATGGCTTGCCCTAAGCAATTATTCTTTCTTTTTTATAAAACAGGCTTTTTCCAAACTATCCTCATCCCCCACCAAACATGCGGAAATTATGGCCATGGGCGTGCCGGTAATTACCAACAATGGTGTGGGCGACCTGGAAGAGATCATCCATTCAACGTTAACCGGCTATGTGGTAAACGATTTTACCGATAATACTTTTTTAACCGTAATAGATCAACTTAGCGCTGAGCCTCATTTTAGTAAGCCTGCAATTAGAAACGCAGCAGAAAAATATTATGCGCTACCCAGGGCTATAGAGAAATATACGGCGCTCTATCAAGCTGTTTTGCATTAAGCATTTTGCAAGGGCAACGAATGTTCTTTTGCAATTGCAGGTTTCTTTTTCTTTCGTTTCTCCAACTTGTCGTTATAATACAAAATCAAAAAAAGCATGATTACATAAAAGGGCATACAAGGAATTTTATACCTCACTAAGGTTCCAAAATTGAGGGTGGATGCCCCAACAAAAAGTGCGAAAGAAATTGAAAAAATAAAGCAAAACAATACGGCCGATTTATTTATTATGGTTTTGAAAAAAGCTTTTAATCCACATCGCAGCAAAACCGATAATGTAAATAACATCAGCACAAGGCTCTCAATAGATGAAAGCAAAGTAGATATTTTTTTGGACTCCCAGATATAGGGCCGGAATAGTGTAGCATTTATAGCGGCCGGTGCAATTTTCAACAAGCTCAGCAAGCTGCCGTCGTAGGTGACACCCAGGGAAAAGAAAGATCCCTTTCCGCCACGGTTCTGCTGAATTTTATAACTATCCTGCAAATCCATAATTCGCTCTTCTATGCCTTCTTTTGCAAAACCTCCTATTCCCTTTTCCATGGTTTCAGACATCCGCATAAAACCAAACAAACCCAGTGAAAAAAACAATAGTACTACTACCACTTTCAATAAGGCATTTTTAATCAATCCTACATTTAATAAAGCCAGGTAAATAGCAATAGCAGGTAAAAATGATAATAAAATATAAATCTTAAGTATATACAATAACCAGGCTGTAAACAATACAATCAAAAAATTTAAAAGCATTTTTCTTTTGGCATAAAATAAATGGTATAATGAGTAAGTAAACCATCCTAAAGCTCCTACGCAAAGAGTATCTTTTAAAATGCCCGAACTCCAAAATAAAAAAGTGGGTAAAAAAAGTATGGCAATGGCCAGTTGCTTTCTCAAATTTGGAAACTGCTCTTCAAAAAAAACAAAAAGCTTCCAGGCACCGGAAAAAGCCAGCATGGCAAAAACAAGGTTGGTGGCCATAAGCCTTCCAAAAGTGAAAAAACAAATTACAGAAGCTATCCGTACCACCATGTAATTGTTTTCCATGGTTAAGTATCCCAGGTTATGATTAAAATACAAAAGGTTTTCATCAAACTCATGTGCCTGCTGAAAAAGCAAATAAGTATTGGAAGGGTTGCTGAGAATGAGTTTATAAAAATTATAGGCTTCGGGAAAGTAAAGATCTACCGTATCACCCCGGGCCACTAACCCAAAAAGGCTATAACATAGGCTGCTAAAAACCCTTGCCCAAAAAGCAATCATTATAATTTTTCGATGTTCGGGTTTGCAGGCTTTACTCAGTTGCTTGCACAACAGAAATAAAACTAAAGTGATTACCAGGAACATGAAAAAATCCAATAAACCCATGCTTATAATTGCTTTAGTATAAGAAAAAACGAAATTATGCCATTCATATAAAAAACCGGCAATTTATAAAACTATATGGTTGTGAAACAGTTAGTTTACGGAAACCGGCTCTTTCAGTTGTAGTAAATAAAAATGAAAAATAGGTCAAAATATTCAAAGAAAGTGCAATAATCCCTTCATTCCTACGTTTTTATACTGTCCAATAAGTATTTCTAACATCCTAATGATTTGCCATGCAATCCATTATTCCTTTTCATTCCATAAATAGTGAGCCCCATCAAGAGCCCGTTTTTAGTAACCTCCGTATTGCCTTTAAAAAAAACAACCCGGTTCCCGTAGTTCAATTACATCCCAAAAAATTAATACGTATTACCACTGTGCCCATGGCTTTAAAATATTTATTGCCGGGCCAAATGAAATTCATGAAGGAAAATGGTTATGAGGTATTGATGGTAAGCGCCGATGGAAAAGAATTGGCTGATGTAATTGCCCATGAAAAATGCAGGCATAAAATTGTTCCGTTCACCCGAAAAATTACACCCCTGCAGGATCTTAAATGTTTGTACCATCTGGTAAAATTATTTCGGAAAGAAAAACCCGATATTGTTCACACCCATACTCCAAAAGCAGGTTTGCTGGGCATGCTGGCTGCAAAAATTTGTGGCGTTAAAACCCGTATTCATACCGTTGCCGGGTTGCCCATGATGGTAGAAAAAGGGGCAAAATTTCAGTTACTAAAAGCTATTGAAAAAATTACTTACGGTGCAGCAACCCAGGTATGGCCCAATAGTGCATCTTTAAAAGAATATATTCTTGCCAACAAGTTGGCAAAAGTTTCCAAACTGGATATGATCGGTAAAGGATCCAGCAATGGCATTAATTTAGAACGATTTAATATTGCCGGCCTGCAGCTCCATAAAATTGCAGCAATAGAATCTCAAATACAGTTTTCAAAACAAAACACCTATTTGCTTTTTATGGGCCGCCTGGTAAAAGATAAAGGCATTGTGGAGTTAATGAATGCCTTTGCGCAATTACAACCGCAATACCCTCATTTAAGGCTCATACTAGCCGGTGATTTTGAACATCATTTAGACCCCCTGCCACAGGATACTATTGCCGCTATTAAAAACAACCCTGCTGTAATCCATATCTCCTGGACCAACGAAGTGGAGTACTTCATGCACCTTGCAGATGCCTTTGTTTTTCCTTCGCACAGGGAAGGATTTCCCAATGTACTGCTCCAGGCTGCTGCTATGAAACTCCCGGTAATATGCAGTAAAATTGCAGGTAATGTAGATATAGTGAAAGATCAGCAAACCGGGCTGCTGTTTACCACCGGTAATACGGTTCAACTTAAAGAAGCCATTGCTTTTGCACTTACCGAAAAAAATAAAATGGTTGAAATGGCCGATACCCTGCAAAAAGAAGTGCACATCCATTACCAACATATCGCAGTATGGCAAAAAATATTGCAGCATTATACACAACTTCAATCGGCCAAAAAAGAGACTGCCACTCAGTCTGCACCCATACCTCAGCGGGTTATTGAATGGTGCAGGCATATTGCCAGCCAACTTTTATTCCCGGGTTTCGGTATGGAAAAACAGCTATCCGGGAAGTAAATTCAGTTGTAAATAAGTGATTTTCAGTGATAGTTTTCCGTAGTTTTGAGGCCGTAATCAACTTATCTCTTTTTGCAAAAGGCTAAACTTTTCAGAATTACTACGGTTCCTATGGCGCTGGCTTACCCACTAAAAGGCCAATGCTCCTATATGCATGAAAATGGGTTTTATGTAATTATGGCCAGTGCCGATGGAAGAGAATTAGCTACGCTTCTTAAAAATGAAATTTGCCCACATGTGGTGGTACCCATGACGAGGAGTATAACCCCTTTTGGAGATTTAATATGCCTGTATAAACTGGTGAGATTATTTGCAAGAGAAAAGCCCGAAATTGTTCATAGCGAAACGCCAAAAGCCGGTTTACTGGGGATGCTGGCCGCAAAAATTGCCCGGGTTCCCATAAGGATACACACCGTAGCCGGAATGCCGCTTATGGTGGCATCTGGCGCTAAACTTAAATTGTTGAAATTTATTGAACGCCTTACCTACTCCTGCTCCACCAATGTTTGGCCCAATAGTGAATCCCTTAAGTCGTTTATTTTACAAAATAATTTTACCAAAAGTGAAAAATTAGAAGTGATTGGCAAAGGGTCTTCAAACGGTATAGATTTGGCAAAATTCAACAAAACGTTACTGCGGAATAATGCCGTAGAAGAAATAAAAAAGAACATTGCGTATGATAAAAACTGTACGTACCTTTTGTTTGTAGGCCGTATTGTAAAAGATAAAGGCATCACCGAACTGGTGAACTGCTTTAACCGGCTCTTGCAAAAAAATCCTTCCCTAAGGCTGGTTCTTGTGGGCCAGTTTGAAAAACAACTTGATCCCCTGGCGCCTGCTACTGAAAAAGAAATTACCCATAATAATTCCATCATTCATATTTATTGGTCGGGAAGGGTAGAGTATTATATGGCGCTGGCCGATTATTTTGTATTTCCTTCTTACCGGGAAGGATTTCCCAATGTGTTACTGGAAGCGGGAGCCATGAAATTACCCATTATATGCAGTAACATTGGCGGCAATATTGATATTGTAACCCACCAGGATACCGGCCTCATCTATGATACCTACAATGAAGCCGATATGCAGGAAAAGATGGAGTGGGCATTAAACCACAAAGATGAAATGGCAAAAATGAGTGAAAAACTCTATGAAAAAGTAACCACAGAATATAAAAGAGAAACTTTTTGGGCACAAATGAACCAACAGTATAAAAAACTGATTAAGGAAAACAATATCTTAAAATAATAAACATGGTACTTGTAGGCTATAGCGGTCATGCTTTTGTGGTTTGCGGCATTGCCCATGCAGCCGGCCTTTCGGTTACCGGCTATTGCGATACCGAAGAAAAAATCAACAACCCTTTTAACCTTCCCTATTTGGGCTCCGAAGAGAGCGATGCAGCAATAAAGGCAATGGCAGTAAACGGCTTTTTTGTAGCCATTGGAGATAATGCCATAAGAAAAAAAGTAACGGAAAAATTAAGCAAAACGTTTTCTTCCAAAAATATTATTCATCCCTCATCTGTAATATCTGCCCATGCTATTCTTAAAAATGCAGGCATAATGATAAGTGCCGGTGTCCTTATCAACCCTTTAGCCGTAATAAAAGAAGGAGCCATTTGTAATACTGGCTGTATTATAGAACATGAATGTGATGTAGGCCGGTTTTCACATATTGGCCCGGGAGCCATTCTTTGCGGAAATGTAAAAGTTGGAGAAAACAGCTTTATAGGAGCCGGAGCCGTAATAAAACAAGGTATTGTAGTTGGCGCCAATTGCATGATTGGGGCAGGCGCCGTTGTGGTAAAAAATGTAGCAGACCATAGTATGGTAAAAGGCGTGCCGGCAGTATAATTTGCTTTTTAAAAGCACGGTTTTAAGCCCTATATTTGCAAAAAATTTTATTACAACGCTATGAAAGTTTTGGTAACAGGTGGCGCAGGATATATAGGTTCCGTACTGGTTCGCCAGCTCCTGGAAAAAGGATACAAGGTTCGTGCTCTCGACAGTTTGAAATTTGGCGGGGATGCTTTGTATGAAGTAATGCTTCATCCCAATTTTGAATTTATTAAAGGCGATATCCGCAATACCGGGGATGTAGAAAAAGCCTTGAAAGGCATAGATGCCATTGCACACCTTGCAGCAATTGTGGGGGATCCGGCCTGTAAAAAGTTTAGTGAAGAAGCTCATGAAACCAACTGGAACGGCAGTGTAGCGCTATTTGAAGCGGCAGAAAAAGCCGGAATAAAGAAATTTGTATTTGCCAGCACCTGCAGCAACTACGGCAAAATGCCCAATCCCGATTCTTTTGTAACCGAAACTTCGGAGTTACGCCCGGTTTCTCTTTATGCCGAACTTAAAGTAAAGTTTGAAAACTATATTTTAGAAGAACGCAAAAACAGTAAAATGTGTGCTACCTCACTTCGCTTTAGCACCGTTTATGGGTTTTCACCCCGCATCCGTTTCGACCTTACCGTAAATGAATTCACCCGCAATGCTACCATAAATGGTGAACAGGAAATTTGGGGTGCCCAATTTTGGCGGCCTTACTGCCATGTGGAAGATTTAGCCAGGGCCGTAATTTTAGTGTTGGAAAGTGCAGAAGATAAAGTAAAATCTGAGGTGTTTAATGTAGGCAATACCGATGAAAATTATAACAAAGGAATGATTATTGAAGAAGTGTGCAAGGTGGTGCCCAATGTAAAAGTGAATTATGTAGAAATGAATGAAGACCCCAGGGATTACCGTGTAAATTTTGATAAAATTAAAAATCAACTGGGCTACAGCATTACCAAAACAGTGCCGGATGGTGTAAAAGAAATTTACAGTTTGCTTAAAACCGGTATTGTTACCGATTCCTTCTCGCAAAAATTCAGGAATATTTAGTGATGCTGTTTACCGGCCTTCAGCATCTGTATAAAATCCTGCTCCCGGCTTTTGAGGCTATATTGTTGTTCAATTTTCGCCCTCGCCAACCTGCCCATCTCTTCTCTTTTGGAAGAGTTAGTTAAAAGAATAGTAAGGTTTTTTATCCATTCTTCTTTTGTTTCACAAATAAACCCGTTTATACCGCTGTCAATAATTTCTTCATTAGCGCCGGTTGGGCTGGCCACGGCAGGGATTCCTGCGGCCATATATTGAATGATTTTAAAGCCGCATTTACCTTCGCTCCACTTATCTTTTACCAAGGGCATTATGCCAATATCAAACTGTTGCAGGCTTTCAATTTCCGATTGGGAATTCCAGGAAACAAAAGAAAAATCAATATCCAGTTCCGGCCGCCGATCGGAAATGATCATCAACCTAAATGCACATAATTGTTGCAATTCTTTTAAGTTCTCAATGCAGGATTGTAAATACATGATGGTGGAATGCGAGCCCGTCCATCCAATAACCGGCGGGTCATTAAGGATCTTTTGAGCCGGGGGCTTGTATTTGTGTTCCGTATCTACCACAGTAGGCAAAAATAAAGTTTGCCCGCACCCTGACTGCCTGGCAAAATTTTCTAAAAAATGATTTCCAGCGCTAGCACAAAAAGCCCATTTGCAGATATACTTTACTTTCCAAAACGATTTAAAATAAATGGCCAATTGATTTGTGCCGGTTATGGAAGGCTCCCAAATGGCGTCATCAAAATCAAAAATGTATTTTCGTTTAAGGCATTTGAAGAGGATCCATTCAAAAACCGGTGGGCCAAGCGGAGCCGCTTCCCTGTGAATAAAAATCACATCATAGTGTTTACTTTCAAATAAAACCAATTTTATTCGTTTCAGGAAACCGATTAATATTCCCCAAATTTTTTTTGCCGTAAAACCTTTTTGATAGAGCAAACGGTAAGTTTCAGCATTCACAAAGGGCGCCAAATGGTAGACAATACCTTCCCTGTTCAGCAATGAAAAATATTGCTCCACCCTAAACCGCTGAGATGGAGCTGTGGCCTTAGGATAAGGAACAATGAACAATACTTTGAACGTTCCGGGATGGTTTACTGTCATATTAGCGCCTGCAAAGTAATAAATTGGCTTTGAAGCCTGCTGAGATTTTATCTACATTTGCAGCAGCAAAAAAAATCTTCTATATGTTATTGCTCAGTGGGCCCAATATGGGCGGAAATGAATTAAAATATGTTTCGGAATGTATTGAAACCGGATGGGTAAGCAGCGTTGGCGCTTATGTAGATAAATTTGAAAAACTTAGCGCCGAATTTACCGGCACAAAATATGCCGTGGCCACCAGTAGCGGTACCACTGCGCTGCACACCTGCCTGGTAATGCTTGGGGTTAATGCCAATGATTATGTTATTGCTCCAAATATTACTTTTATTGCTACCTGTAATTCCATCAAATATACCGGGGCAGGGTTAATATTAATGGACGCAGATGAACAGAACTGGCAAATGGACCTCAACCTGCTGGAAGAGTTTTTGGAAAACGAAACGGAGCAAAAAAAAGGCGCCTGCCATTTAAAAAAAGATGGAAAAAGGATCCCGGTAATTATGCCGGTGCATGTTTTAGGAAATATGTGTGATATGGACCGGCTGATGGCACTGGCACAAAAGCATAACCTGGTGGTTTTAGAAGATAGTACCGAAGCGCTGGGATCCTATTATAAAGGTAAACATGCCGGAAGTTTTGGTATCATGGGAACATTTAGTTACAATGGCAACAAAATTATAACTACCGGCGGTGGTGGAATGATCATCACTAACGATGAACCTTTAGCCAAAAAAGCCAAGCATCTTACCACTCAAGCCAAAAGTGACCCGTTTGAATATATACATGATGAGATTGGCTATAATTACCGCCTGGTAAATGTAGCTGCCGCTATGGGCGTAGCGCAAATGGAACAATTGCCCGGCTTTTTAAAACGAAAAAAAGAGATTATTGAGTTTTATAAAAACGAACTTAACGGCATAGGGGATATTACCTGGCAAGAGGTAAGCAATGATGTAAACCCAAACTGG
The DNA here is from genome assembly GCA_018266715.1 of Bacteroidota bacterium. Classification (GTDB taxonomy): domain Bacteria; phylum Bacteroidota; class Bacteroidia; order Chitinophagales; family Chitinophagaceae; genus Ferruginibacter. Next base: position 2,567 of record JAFDZZ010000047.1, on the reverse strand, counting down.
TGGCTGCCCACCCTAAAAACTTCAAAACAAAGGGAAGTTTTAAAATTACTCAATGATGCCAAAATGCAAAGCCGCCCATTTTGGGTACCCATGAACCAGCTTAGAATGTTTAAAGACGAGCTGTACTATCACAAAACCAACCGGTCTGATTTTATCTATAATCACTGCTTAAGCATCCCATGCAGTACAAATATTAGCCAGGCCCAATTAAAAGCTGTAGCCGATAAAATAAAAGAAGCCTATTAAGTCTTATATTGCAGCCCCGCAGCTTATGTACAAATTTTTTAAACGATTATTAGATATTTTCATTGCCGGTATTGCCCTTATCCTCCTGTCCCCGATCCTTATTCCGGTAATGCTTATTTTATGGTTAAGCGGGGAGCATGCTGTATTTTATTTTCAAAAAAGGGTGGGGTATAAAAACAAAGAGTTTAATATTTGGAAGTTTGCCACCATGCTTAAAAACAGCCCCAATATGGGCACCGGTGAAATTACCTTACGCAACGACCCCAGGGTGTTGCCTTTTGGCAAATTTTTACGCATAACAAAAATTAATGAGTTACCTCAAATTTTTAATGTGCTCAAAGGCGATATGAGCATTGTGGGTCCCAGGCCATTAATGCCGGTAAGTTTTAATCTTTACAGCGATGCCGTAAAAGCCAGGATATATGATTCCAAGCCGGGCATGACGGGTATTGGTTCAATTATTTTCAGGGATGAAGAACGGATCATTTCCCTATCGGACGACCCTAAAAAAATGTATGCCCAAATTGTTTATCCCTATAAAGAAAAACTGGAAATGTGGTACCTTCAAAAGGCTTCGATGTTAACCGATTTTAAAATTATTTTCCTTACCGCCTGGTCCATTATTTTTCCCAAAAACCAAATGGCCCACAAACTCTTCAAAGATCTTCCGGTTAGAAATTTCTAAGTTTCATCGGCTTTTAAAACCGTAATTTTAAGCGGTGAAAAAAGCAATTGTAATTGGCGCAGGTTTTTCAGGCCTTTCCGCAGCAGCTTATCTTGCCAAAAACGGCTGGGCAGTTTCGGTGCTTGAAAAACATGCCCTTCCGGGCGGCCGAGCCAGGAAATTTGAAAGCAATGGCTTTACTTTTGATATGGGACCAAGCTGGTACTGGATGCCCGAAGTGTTTGAAGCATTCTTTAATCATTTTGGAAAAAAAACAAGCGACTATTATCATTTATCCCGTTTAGACCCTTCCTATAAGGTTTTTTTTAAAGAAGCGCAATACAATATCCCGGCAAATTATTTACAACTGCAACAACTGTTTGAATCCATTGAAACAGGAGCCGCAGCCAACTTAGATCTTTTTTTAAAAGAAGCGGAATACAAATATTTTACGGGGATTCACAAACTGGTACATAAACCCGGGCTCTCATTTTTGGAACTTGCCGATATGCAGGTGATAAAGGGCGTATTAAAACTCGATGTATTCACCAACATCAAAAAACATATTGCAAAACACTTTAAACATCCATACTTACGCAGTTTATTGGAGTTTCCCGTATTGTTTCTTGGCGCATTGCCACGCAATACACCTGCACTCTACAGCCTTATGAATTATGCCGATATTAAATTGGGCACCTGGTATCCCCAGGGCGGTATGTACCAGGTGGTAGATGCAATGTACAAACTGGCAACAGAACTAGGCGTGCAATTTTTCTTTAATACCGAAGCAAAAAAAATTAATCCCCTTGAACACAATTCTACACTGGAAGTAACGGCAACCCGGCAAGAAAAAGTACAAAGAATAAATGCCCATGCCATAATTGCAAGCGCCGATTACCACCATGTTGACTCCGAATTATTAACTGATCAATACCGGAATTACAACCCAAAGTACTGGGATCGAAAAACGCTGGCCCCCTCCTGCCTACTCTATTTTATTGGCATTAATAAAAAATTAAAAAATATGGCCCATCACAGCCTGTTTTTTGATACCGATTTTGAAAAGCACGGCAAAGAAATCTATCAATACAAAAGCTGGCCCGAAGATCCCTTGTTTTATGTTTCCATTCCTTCGGTAAATGATCCTACCGTAGCGCCGCAGGGTTGTGAAAATATGCTTTTCCTTGTGCCTGTTGCTGCAGGATTAACGGGGGATAGCGAAGCTTTACGAAACCGGTATTTTGATAAACTATGCTCCCGTTTTGAACAGGTTACCGGCAATAGCATTAAAAATGATATTTGTTTTTATCGAACTTATTCTATTGCCGATTTTACCACAGACTACCATGCCTTAAAAGGAAACGCATACGGGCTTGCCAATACTCTTAGGCAAACGGCAATTTTAAAACCCTCCATTAAAAGTAAAAAGATGAAAAACTTGTATTTTGCAGGTCAATTAACCGTACCCGGCCCGGGTGTTCCGCCGTGCATTATAAGCGGGGAAGTGGTGGCAAAACAGGTTATTAAAGATTTTGGAGAAACATGGAAATGATAAAAGATTTTGATGAGGTTTGCAACAAGTGCAGCAAAATTACAGCGGAGCAATACAGCACCTCCTTCAGCCGTGCCATCAAACTATTGCACAGGGATTTGCGCT
>JAFDZZ010000046.1 GCA_018266715.1 Bacteroidota bacterium | reverse complement strand
AAGTAGCCGGTATGCCGGTAGGGGTAATAATGGTTGAACTATTTGTTCCGGCCCTGTCTTCGGTAGCCCATACGTTGTTACCTCTTGTAATATTATAATCGGTGCTGCCATTGTTGTGCCAGCCCAGCGATGTGGCATTGCCCGGTGCGCTGGTCCATGGATTGGTTCTTACTGCCGGCGTACCGCCGGGATGTATGGGGCTTTCTGCAGGATAGGGAATTACCAGGTAGTTTACCGTGTTTACCAATGAAGGGTTGCTTCCATTTTCATTTTTCAAATTTGAAATTTGAAAAAAATCGGTAGTGGGATTTACAAAAACTTCGTTATGATCTTCTCTTAAATCATGTGAACTTTCATAAATGGTAAGATTATTTTTTCTAATAATTTTTCCGCTTTCCGCATCCACCTGTATCATCCACCAATCGGAACTTTTTGTTGGCACTACCTGTACAACCCAGGCTAATTTTACCGCTTCTACCTTACCCTTATTATTCATTACCGGCACCCACAAGCGTTCCACTACCACTTCTTCATTTACTCCTTCGAGTATTCCAAAATTATACCTTCCGCCATTTTGTGAAGTTTGAGAAAAACCGATTTTAGGTGTGGGCAATTTAGCTGCCGCAAATGCATGTACGACTGCATGGGCCGGTAATAATTTGGCAATGCCTGATGCAGGTGAAGCCAGCCCCTCTATGCCGGGTATCGTTTCGCCAACAGAAGATACCAGCTTATTGTTTTTAAATGCCAATACCTTTATGCTATTATAGACCGGCGTATTTTTAAAGCCTTCCTGAAGGTAAACTAATTGTGTGCCTGAAGTGGTATTAAAATAAGCGTCACTTACAAATGAAGCGCTGATTTGCTGAGGGCTGATGCCAATTTCTTTTGCATGATCAGCAACCAGTTTTAACGCTGTGGCTTCATCAATTTTTTGGCCATTTGAGCATAAAAAAAAGAGGCCGCCTAAAATTAAGAGTAGAGTTTTTTTCATGAACCGAAGTTTATTAAGTGTGCTTATTTAAAATTATAGATTTGAAAAATTAAATGCCACGGAATTTTGTTATCCGGCAAAAACCGAATTTGCTAAATTAAGTGAATATCTGCACTGCATTTTTTATTTATACGGAATTTTTTCTGATTTGCTTATAAAAAAAAGGCAAAGGTTTTAATGTCCTTTGCCTTTAAGAGTTTTATATTGATTTATTTGATAATCAATATTTTAATACTAATTATGTTTTGAAACTTTACCTACAGCCAAACGTTTGCCACCGCTGCCTACGAGTTCTACCAGGTAAACACCCGAAGAATAACGGGAAATATCTACCAGCATTTTTTGATAAGGTTCGGTAATACTAAACTGCTGTGTAAAAACCCTGGCGCCTTTGCTGTCAAAAATTTTCAACATCCTGGTTTCCGTTGCAGTAGAAGGGTCTTTATAATACCTCACCTGGAAAACACCGTTATTGGGGTTGGGGTAAATAAACATTACATTGGATTGTATTGCGCCTAATCCAAATATATCCGACGTATCAAAACATCCTGTAGATTGATTTAATGCAATTGCCCTGATGCTACCGAGGTTATCTACAGTTGCCGTATAACTTGATGCGTTTGCACCGGCTATAACCGAGTTGTTGTTTAACCAGGAGTATGCATAATTTCCGGATGGGGATATCGTAGCCGTTAAAACTGACTGTAAAGAAGGATTGATGGAACTATTGCTTGCATTAAGGGTTACAACGGGGTCGGGGTGTACTGTTAATAACGCTTCATCAGAATTCACCGAGCCGCAAGGGTCGCCGGTTACAACAGCTCTGAAAAGATTCCCATTCATTGAAAGCCCGGTACCGGTTACAGAAAGCGTATTGGTTAATGCGCCGGAATAAACGGCATCATCAATTACATTACTCCAGGTAGTACCGTTATCTGCGCTCATTTGCCATTGATAGGTAATGGATAAACCGGAAGCGCCAACCGTAAACTGCTTATTTTCTCCACGACAAGCTGATGCAGCTATAGGTTGTAAACTAATGGATACCGGAAGGTTAACAGTTAATGTAGCTGTATTAGTGGTGAGATTAGTACAATTATCAGTTATTATAGCCTGGTATTGGTTACCATTCATTGCACCGGTAATATTAGAAAGAACCAGGGTTGCGTTTGTAGCGCCTGCAATATTGGTCCAGGTGGTACCGGCATCGGTGCTAACCTGCCATTGGTAGTTAACGGTTGAAGTAGATGCAGCCGTTGTAAATGTTGCCGATTGGCCTTCGCATAAGGCAATATCAACAGGTTGTGTGCTGATACTTGCCGCTTCAGAAACCAATAAGCTGATGCAATTTGATGTAAGATTAGAAGGACAGGAGTTTTGGGCTACAACCCTGTACACTTCATTATTCTGCGATAAGCTGAGGTTGTTTAAGTTAAGCGTTGCAGAAGTTGCACCTGCAATATCGGTGAAAGCACCTGCACAGCCTGTAGTACTTACCTGCCATTGATAGGTAGGGTTGGTACCGGCAATATTAGCCGTTAGGGCTACGCTATTGTTCACGCAACCGGTTACGCTTGTAGGCTGATCAACAAGTGTAAGCGGCACACAACTTGTTGCAGCAGGTAAAATAAGCGTAAACGTATCGCTTACATTTACTTTTTTATTTCCGGCATTATACAGGTTGGAAACAATTTCAACCATTGCGGTTTTTTTAACGGCAATATCATCTATACGCCAGCCAATTAAATTGGTGCCTTCGTCCGTTGTAAATCTAAAGCGGAACCGTACATTTTGATTAGCATAGGGAGTAAGGTTTACAACGGATTTTTTAAACCCATAACTGTTACCGGTAAAAGCACGCCTTCCGGCAAGTAAAGTAGTATTATCCATAATGCCGGTGTAGCCCCCGGTAATAAAATTATTTTGACCAATATCACTCCAGGTGGTACCGCCATTAGTGCTTATTTCCACCACGCCACCATCATAAGTGCTTTCAGATACAAACCAATTCCAAAATGATAAATTTGGCGGCGCTGCGCCTAAGGCAATATCCGCTGTTGTAGTTAATCGTTCATCAGATGTTACATCCGGGTTGCCGGCAAAATAGGCGTATGGCGGGCTGTAGCTGATGGAATTATCGCTTATCCAGTTGGTGGATGTGGTAGATGTAGCCTGCCATCCGGAAGAAATACTGCTGGTGGGTACCAGGTCTTCAAATAAATTTACCGGGGGAAAATAAGTGCCATTATTAATCTTAACGGTAAAAGAATAGAGTTGTGAATTGCCGGCTGTAATATTCACCGGGAAACTTACTACCCTGGAAATTGAATTATAAGAGCCCCCGGAAACATAGGTAACATTTGCCGGCAAGGTATCGGTAAGCAGGTAGTTTACAATATCACCACAAGGGCCGGCGGTTACTTTATTGGTATAAACCACATCTTCATTTTCTTCCTGCTGGGTTACATTTTGAGTAACGGTAAGTTTACTTTCTACTGTTGAAAAACCCACAATTTGGTCGCTGCGGCTATCACTGGAACCCTGGCTGGCATCGGTACCCACGCCTCTTCTTGCAAAGGCCTGCAAAATGGCGCAATGGTAAGCGCCGTTATATAAAATTTGATCTGCGGCTAATATTGCATCTCTTCCATCCACAAAACCCGGGCTGCAGGGTTGCAGCTTCATACCTTCCATTACCAATTTCAGCGCAATGGAATTTCCGCCCGGAGCATTGGCATCAAATAAATTTGGATTAATGACGCCGGTTTGCTGAATAATGTTCCAGGTCATATCCCACAAAATGGTACACCAAACGGTACCAATACCATGAGGAATTGCTGCGGTGGATACATTGGAGTAGGTCATTGGGTTAATGCTCATATTGGTGCAATACTTGTATTGCCTGATGCCGCCGCCATTTGGGCCCTGGCCAGAAACATAGTTGCCAATTGCCCTGGGTTTAGTTGCGCCATCTGTTAAAGTGGAGTTTGCCCAATCCTGTGTGGCCATTATACAAAAATAATCGCCCCAGCCTTCACCCATTTGCTCGGTGTTTTGCAGGCAACCGCTCAAAGCCGGGCCACCGGTAAGCCTGTTGCTGATGCCATGGGTATATTCATGAAGAATTACACCGTTATCTACATCGCCGTCTTTTTGCGGGCTCCCACTCCATAAATACATTTGCATTCTTCCGCTTCCCCCATCCGATGGGGTAGAGAAATTAGCATTGTTGGTTCCGCCGCCATCCTGTGCATCGGCATTAACGGCATCATTGCCTGCACCGCCTCGGCCAAGGTTATTGGTTTGAAAATTACCGGCCACCTCGGTAAACCCGTACTGGTAACTTAAATCATGTATAATATTATTCCAGTAAAAAAGATTGGTAATATTAAATTGCTGGTTTTGAACCGGCGAATTTTGGATGGGTGTTACACTAAAATTGGGAACAAAATCAAAGTTCAATGGATCGGGAGATGTGGTAGAAACAGCAGATGCGCCGATGGTATTGTTATTACCGTCCCGGTCTTCTTTGGCCCATACATTATTTCCCCGGCTGCTGGTATAATCTGTTGTACCGTTGCTATGCCAGCCAAGGGTTACGGCATTGCCACCGGCCAGGTTCCATGGATTGGTAACAACGGCAGGTGTACCTCCGGGATGAATAGGGCTTTCGGCCGGAAAAGGGATTACCCGGTAATTGGCCGTATTCACCAACGATGGTGAATTGCTTTGCCAGTTGAAAAAGCTTTGGGCTGTTTCTTTATTTTCATAAAATAAATATTCGCTATTATGATGCGAATGGTTGGCATCATAAGCGTCCCAGGAGCAGTAAACGGTAAAGTTGCTTTCAGCAATTTTTTTATTGGTATTGGCATCTACCCGTATCATCCAGTAATCAGAACTGGCAGATGGCACCAAGTAAACCTGCCAGGCCAATTTTACTTCTTTACCTTCATTTACCGGCACCCACATTAATTCGGCAGTAATATCTTCTGTGGCAATACCAAGTTTACCAAATGATTTTTTTGTAGCGCTTGCAGAAGTGGTAAATATTGGTGAGGTAGCGGTAAGCTTTTTATCCTCCAAAGCTGTTCTTACAGCATCCGATGCGCTAAATACCGGTATTTCCGAAATGTTTGAAGATTTTTTTTGTACACTTTCTATAAAATGCCCTGCTTGAGAAACGAGTTTGCCGTTTTTAAATGCCAGCACCAGCACCTGGTTGTACACCGGCAGGTTTTTATACTGCTGCAATAAATACACTTTGTCGGTATTTGAACCTGCATCATGATAGGCTGATGAAACAAAACTGCCCAGCAGGTTTTCCGCAAATGGGGAAACAAGTTGCTGGTTTCGTTCAACAAGCGATAAAGCAGTTTGCTTATTGAGGTTTTGGGCAGATGCAAGGATAGCAACCTGGAACAGGAATACGGAGCATAAAAGTTTTTTCATAAATATATTGTTGAAGCCGGTTTTGCGATGGATTTACCCACCTGTTTTTGGGCAGCAAATTTAATGTATTCAAATGGTAAAAAACCCGTCAGGCCGGGAAAAAATTGCTTTTTTTTACTAGTAAGAAGAATGTAAATTTTTAGTAAGTTTCTTCAAAATCAACTGCAAAAAGCGATTACTGCAAAAATTATATGTAACTACTGCAAAATTTGTAATATTGCCTGCCGGCTCATGTACAACGATTTATTATACCAAATTGCCCTTACCCGTGTACCACAGGTAGGCGATGTACATGCCAAAAATTTAGCGCAGGTTTACGGCTCAGCCGAAGCCGTTTTTAAAGCGCCAAAACATCAACTGGAAAAACTGGAAGGTATTGGCAGCATTAGGGCAAAAAATATTAAGGCATTTACTCAATTTAAAGACGGTGAAACCGAAATTGCATTTTTAGAAAAATATCATATTGCACCGCTGTTTATTACACACCCAAATTATCCCAAACGCCTGCTCAACTGTTACGATAGCCCGCCGCTTTTATATTACAAAGGCAACGCCGATCTCAATAGCTCAAAAATTATTTCCATTGTTGGCACCCGAAGCAACAGCGATTATGGTAAATATTTTTGTGAATCATTTTTGCAAACTCTTAAAGCTTCGGGCATATTAGTGGTGAGCGGCCTGGCATTTGGCATAGATACCCTGGCCCATAAAAATGCATTAAAAAATAATTTACCCACCGTAGCCGTACTGGCGCATGGGCTGGATCGTATTTACCCCCGGGAAAACAAAAGCCTGGCAAAACAAATGGCCGAAAACGGCGGACTGCTTACCGAGTTTTGCAGCGGCACATTGCCCGATAAACAAAATTTTCCAAAACGCAACCGCATTGTTGCCGGTATTTGCGATGCCTTAATTGTGGTGGAAAGCGGCAAAAAGGGAGGCTCATTAATTACAGCCGAACTGGCAAACAGCTATAATAAAGATGTTTTTGCCCTGCCCGGTAAAAGTACCGATACCAAAAGCGAAGGCTGCAATTTTTTGATTAAAAACAACAAGGCTTTAATGATTACCGAAGCAGGGGATTTGCTGAAAATGATGAACTGGGACCAGCCAAAACCAATACCCAAAAAACAGCAAAGGGCATTATTTATAGAATTGCAGCCCAATGAAAAAATTATTGTAGAAACCCTGCGGCAGGCCGATAAACTTTTTATTGATGAACTCTATTTACAGAGCGGCCTCAGTAGCAGCGCTGTAGCCCAGGCCTTGCTTATGCTGGAAATGGAAGGTATCGTAAAGTCTCTTCCGGGAAAAATGTACCAGCTGGTTTAAAAATTCAATGTGATTTTTCTCTACCTTTGCACATGGCTACAATAAAATCTTCTTCTCCCAAATTTACCGATGCTAAATTAACCGAAGGGCTTACATTTGACGATGTATTGCTCACCCCGGCTTACTCCCAGGTATTGCCCAAAGATGTGGAAATTTCCACCCGGCTAACCAAAAATATAACCTTAAACATTCCTTTGCTCAGCGCTGCAATGGATACCGTAACCGAAGCCCAACTGGCTATTGCACTGGCAAGGGAAGGCGGCCTTGGCATATTGCATAAAAATATGACCATTGAAGGCCAGGCCAGCCAGGTAAGAAAAGTAAAACGCAGTGAAAACGGCCTCAT
>JAFDZZ010000045.1:372-17679 GCA_018266715.1 Bacteroidota bacterium | reverse complement strand
AAAATGAATAAAAAAATTACTCATAAAATCCAGGGCGGCTATTTTAATGGCATCCACACCAAGGCTTGCACCACGGGTTCCGGCGCCAATTTCTGAAGGCACTTCAATAAGTTTTATATTTTTCATATTCCTTACAAATTTAGGTCATAATCCCTTAACGGATTTTTTCCGTTAAGCGTACCTGTACAACCGGTTATTTTAAACCGGGTAAACAGTTCCTCGCTGTACCAGTTACGCTGCCTGGTTTTTTGGATCACTTCGGCGTGTTCCTTTTGGCTATAGGCAAATGCTTTCATATCATCCAAAGACTGCCATACGCTAAAAGTGGCCTGCTTTACCAGGGGTATTTCTCCAATGCCTACAGACAGGATGAGTCCTTTAGCCTGGTGTAGCTTAGCAGAAACCGGGGGCACATTTTGCCAAAATTCTTTTAACCGGCTCAGCCGTATTGTTGCCCTGGTTAAAATGGCAATGGGTTTATTTTCATCAACGGGTTGTACAAAAGTTTCAAATAAAGTATTGCCATCCCAACTACCTTTTGATTGCAGGGGTTGTAAGGTAAAACACAATACTTCACATTTAAATATTTTTACCCATTGCTGCATAAATGCCGGAAGCCTGCCGGAAGATTCTTTGGAACCTGTAAAAAAAACCGCCCACTGCATTAAATCGGGTACTTTACTAAAACTGCCGGCTTTACCACTCCCCAGTAATTTATAAAAATAAATAGTGTGGCTGCACAGCAGGGGAATATGAAAAACAGCCATTGCAAAGAACGCAAAAGGAATAAAAATTTTTTTATAGCGAATGATAAATAATGAAGCCGTCACTATGCAAATTGACAAAAAAACCGTTGAAAAAATTCAACGGTTCAAATTAATTTCAGTTTAGTATTTAAAACTGTTCCAGTTTGCTAAAGAAAAAATCTCCCTCAATACCGGCATTTTCGTTACTATCGCTCCCATGAATGGCATTTTCGCCAACCGATGCAGCAAATTTTTTCCTAATGGTACCTTCTTCAGCCTGGGCAGGATTAGTAGCCCCAATTAATTTGCGAAAATCTTCAACGGCATTGTCTTTTTCAAGAATTGCGGCTGTAATTGGTCCACGGCTCATAAACTCCACCAACTCCCCGTAAAATGGGCGTTCTTTATGTACGGCATAGAATTCACCGGCTTTTTCGGCGCTTAATTTTGTCATTTTCATGGCTATAATACGAAAACCGGCCTGGTTGATCATATTTAAAATAGCCCCGGTATGGCCTTTTTCAGTGGCATCCGGCTTAATCATTGTAAAGGTTCTCCTGCTCATGTAAAAATTTTGGGCGCAAATATACGCAATCTCTTTCATTGGCTGGCATCCAATCGCATCAATATTAGTTTTAGCGTACTATTTACAACCACATCTGCAATAAAAAACCTACTTTTGCGCCGTTTTTATGCAATCTATAGCTCAAATATTTCCCCAACTCAAGGTTCCTAAAAAAGTAGTGATAACCATGCATCAAAAGCCGGATGCAGATGCCATGGGTTCTTCCTTGGGTTTATACCATTTTTTAAACCAGTTGAATCATGAGGTTACGGTAATTTCCCCAACCAACTGGGCCTCTTTTTTAAGCTGGATGCCGGGAGCCGATAAAGTGATTGATTTTGAAAGGCCCCATCTTAAAGCAAAAGCTTTAGAAGCCATTACCGGTGCCGATTGGATTTTTTGCCTTGATTTTAATACCTTAAGCCGCACCAAAAGTATGGAGCAGCCCCTGGTTGAATCGGCTGCAAAACGCATTTTAATAGACCATCACCGGCAACCGCAAACCGAACTGTTTGCCTATGGAGAAAGCAATATAGAAAAAAGTTCTACCTCCGAAATGATTTATGATTTTATCATCCAATCCGGCCATGCCGATAAAATTAATAATGAAACGGCGCAATGCATTTATGCCGGCGTAATGACCGATACCGGATCTTTTCGGTTTCCCATTACCAGTGAAGCCGTACATCGTTTAATTGCCGATTTAAAATCAAGAGGGCTTGACCATAGCAAAATTCATGAACAACTTTTTGATAATTTTTCGGAAAACAGGTTAAAATTCATTGGGAATGTTTTGCTCAACAGGCTACAGGTATTTTATGAATACAATACGGCCTTAATTTCCATACCGCAATCCGATTTGATCAGGTACGATATTAAAACCGGCGATACCGAAGGATTGGTAAATTACCCGTTAAGTATTGAAGGTATTAAACTGGCAACGATTATTATAGACAGGGGAGAAGAGCGAAAACTTTCTTTTAGGAGCAAAGGCGATTTTGATGTAAATGAATTTGCCCGGAAATATTTTTCAGGCGGGGGCCATAAAAATGCCGCCGGCGGGCAAAGTGACAAGTCCCTGGATGAAGTGGTAAATGATTTTGAACAAGCCATGAAACAAAACAGGGACCAATTAAGTACGTATAATTTTTAAAACAATAAATATTCATTACAATGAGGAAATTTTCATTTCTCTTTATTTTATCTGTCGTTGCTTTGGTAGCATGTAAAACCCCATTTAAAAAAGGTTTAGACGGAATAGAATATAAAATTATTTCCAACGGGGGCAAAGAAAGCCTTACCACCGGAAAATTTTTGCAGGTTCACATGGCCCGTTATTATACAACGGATAAAGCAGATTCTTTGCTTTCCGATACCAGGGCCGAGGGTACTCCAATCATCATGCCTTTTGATTCTTTAGGCATCCCCCCGGAATTTTTTATAGTATTAAAGCAAATGAAAAAAGGCGATAGCGCCGTAATGCGTATTTTAATTGATACATTGCTGAAGAGAAACCCTTATGGCCTGCCGGAATCTTTTAAAAGGGGCCACTATTTGCTCACTACTTTAAAGCTGGATAATATTTACCTGTCGCCCAATGCCGCCGATAGCGCCACAAAAGCCGAAAGCGAAATAGCCCAAAAACGCAAAGAAAAACAGGCCGAAGAGCAAATGAAAACCGATGAAAAATTGCTGGCCGACTATTTTGCCAAAAATAAAATTAAACCACAAAAAACCGCAGAAGGCACTTATGTGGAAATTTTACAACCGGGCAACGGGCCTTTAATTGACACTTCGGTAGTGGTGACCACCAATTATACCGGAAGATTATTAAATGGAAAGGTTTTTGACTCTAATTTGGATACCAGCTTCCACCATGTGGAACCCCTCCCTGTAAATATGACCAATGATATGAGCCTTGGCTCCCCGGTGATTAAAGGATGGACCGATGGTTTAAAACTGTTAAATAAAGGCGCCAAAGCCAAACTTTATATTCCCTCGCACCTGGGTTATGGCCCAATGGCCAGGGGAGAAACCCTTCCGGCAAATTCAATATTGGTGTTTGATATGGAAGTATTAGACCTAATGAATAAAACACAGGCCAAAGCCCTTATGGAAGAAAAACGCAAAAAAATGCAGGAAGAACAAAAACGGTATATGGATAGTGTAAAAAAGGCCATGCCCGATACCACAAAGAAAAAATAATTATTATTTGTTTTTTAAAAGCCGCTCTTTACAGGGCGGTTTTTTTATATTTTTCAGTTAGTACAATGGCTTGCATGGCTTCTTTAACATCATGCACCCGTAAAATTTTAGCGCCATTGTGCAAGGCCAGCGTATGCATTACGGTTGTGCCGTTTAAGGCCTCACCGGCAGTTAACCGGAGTGTTTTATAAATACTGCTTTTTCGGGAAAGCCCTGCCAGTATAGGTTTTTCAAAAATTTGCAGTACACTTAAATTTTTAAGCAGCCAAAAATTATGCTCAACCGTTTTTCCAAAACCAAAGCCCGGATCAAGAATTACATCGATAATGCCTGCATTTTCACAAGCCGCCAGCCTTTCATTAAAAAATTCCACCACTTCCTTCAATAGATCGGTGTAATGCGGTTGTATTTGCATGGTTTCCGGCGTACCCTGCATGTGCATACAAATATAGGGAACCGATAAGCGGCCTACGGTTGCCAGCATACGGGCATCCATATTCCCGGCGCTGATGTCGTTCACCATGTGGGCGCCTGAAGCTATTATTTCGTTGGCAACTTCACTTTGGTAGGTATCAATAGAAATAAAAATGGAAGGATAGTGATCTTTAATATAGGTTACAACCGGCATCACTCTTTCTATTTCTTCTTTTGCGCTTATCCTGCTGCTGCCGGGCCTGGTGCTTTGCCCGCCCACATCAATAATAGCTGCGCCATCATTTACCATTTGATGGATTAAAGCTTTTATACTGTCGAAAGAATCATCCAGGTAGCCTTTATAAAAGGAATCCGGAGTAAGATTTACAATGCCCATTACAACAGGTGCATCCAGGCTTAATATCTTTCCCTTGCAGTTAATTGTTAACATAAAAAGCTTGTTGTATTTTTGGCAAAACCCGGTTTAACGATTGTACTGCAAACATAAACAGTAATGACAACAAACGAACAATACGATAGCGTGATAGCAGAATGCCGAAAAACGTTTTTGCAGAAAACCAAAGACTATGGCACTTCCTGGAGGGTGTACCGCACCATATCCGTTGCCGACCAAATTTATATTAAAGCAAAGCGCATCAGAACGATACAGGAAATAAAAACACAAAAAATTGGCGATAATATAAAAAGTGAATTCCAGGGAATTATTAATTATTCCATCATTGGCCTCATACAACTGGAAATTAATAACGATGAACCGGAGCAACTTAATGCTGCCGAATTAGAAACCCTTTATAATGCCAAAGTAAAATTAGCCCGGCAGTTAATGATAGAAAAAAACCATGACTATGGTGAAGCCTGGAGAGAAATGAGCCAGGAAAGCCTCATTGACCTCTCCCTGGCAAAAATTTTACGCATCAGGCAAATTATTGCCAATGATGGTAAAACCCTGGTGAGTGAAGGTATAGATGCCAACTTTTTAGATATTTTAAACTATGCGGCATTTGCACTTATTTTAATTAGTGAAGAAAAAAATAATTGATCATGAGAATACTGGTAACCCTTGTACGATTTTTAGTTGGAGCATTATTTATCTTTTCGGGACTGGTAAAAGCCATTGATCCGCTTGGGCTGGCCTACAAAATGCAGGAATTTTTTGAGGCCTGGGCCTCCGGGGGTTTTTTGCCGGGTGTGATGAACAGCCTGAACAGCCAGGCGCTTAGTTTTTCGATCATTATGATTACGCTGGAAGTGGTTGTAGGCGTAGCGCTAATCATCGGCTGGAAAAAGAAGTTTTTCACCTGGATTTTATTTTTATTGGTTGTGTTTTTTACCTTTCTCACTGCCTATGTTTTATTCAGTGGAAAAATAAGGGCCTGCGGATGCTTTGGAGATTGCATTCCCCTTACGCCGGTTCAAACGTTTACAAAGGATATTATCCTGTTTGTTTTATCCCTGTTTTTATTATTCAACCTTAAATACATCCGTCCAATTGCAAAGCCCTATATTGCCGGTAGCCTGGTGATCATTGCAGGCATTATAACCCTTTGGCTTCAGTGGTATGTTTTAAGACATCTTCCGGTAAAGGACTGCCTGCCGTTTAAACCCGGCAATAATATTTTAGAATTGCGTAAAATGCCCGCAGATGCTATACCCGATAAATACGATTACGTTTTTATTTACAGCAAAAACGGGGTTCGTAAAGAATTTACGGTAAATGAATTACCCGACAGCAGTTGGACCTATGCCGACCGGAAACAAATATTGCTGCAAAAAGGGGAAAACAATATCCCATTGATCAATGATTTTTCATTTGGAACATCTTCCGGAAACGATACTACCGAAGCCATTTTGAGCCAACCGGGAGAATATTATTTACTCTTTATTCAAAACTTAAAAAATTACCCGGCCAAATGGAATGAAGACCAAACCGTATTGGAAAAAATACGGCAAAAAAATAAACCGGTTTACCTGGTAACTTCCGGCAGGAGCGAGGTGGAAAAAAGGTTCCCGGGTAGTATGGTATTTACCTGCGATTTCACCGCTATAAAAACTGCGGCACGTTCCAACCCAACCTTATATCACATGAAGGGGCCGGTGATATTGCATAAATGGGGTTGGGCCGATTTTAAAAAGTTTAATTAACAACAGTTGAACTATTTTTTTAAAAACATAGCTTATGCCTTAGGTGTTTCGCTGGGTGTGGTAACGCTTGTTTTTATTATGTTCCAGGGCATGGGCGACCCGACCCGCCTGTTGGTAGGACAGTCCGGCGATCAAAAAACTATAGAAAACATCCGGAAAGAACTCCACCTTGATGAACCCGGATGGAAACAATATTTAATCTATCTCAATAATGTTTCACCCATTTCTATTCACAACCGGGATGAAATAAACAGCAAGCAATTAAAAGGGATTTTCATTGGCGGCGAATATAAACTTGCATTTAAACTTCCTTATCTCTATAAAAGCTATCAAACCAAAAAAGATACCCTAAGTATGATTGGCGAAGCTTTTCCGGGCACGCTGGTACTGGCCGGCACAGCCATGCTTTTTGCCTGTTTTTTTGGCGTGTTACTGGGTGTACTGGCTGCGGTAAAAAAAGGCACCTGGCTGGATACAACAGCCGTTTTAGGAAGTATATCCGGCATTAGCGCCCCATCTTTTTTTATGGCCATTGTAATGGCCTATCTTTTTGGCATCGTATGGCATCAATATACCGGCTTGCCGTTTACCGGAAGTTTAATGGAAACCGATGAAGTAACCGGCGAACAATTTTTATCGGTAAAAAACCTGATTCTTCCGGCACTAACGCTGGGCATAAGACCCATGTCGATAATAGTGCAACTCACCCGAAGTAGTATGCTGGATGTATTGCAGCAGGACTATATCCGCACGGCTTATGCCAAAGGATTATCCAAAACCAGCATCATCTTTAAACATGCTTTACGCAATGCCTTAAACCCCGTTATTACCGCCGTTACGGGCTGGTTTGCCGAGTTGCTGGCCGGTTCTTTTTTTATTGAATATATTTTTGGGTGGAAAGGGATTGGTAAACTTACCGTAGATGCATTGGAGAAGCTGGATTACCCGGTGCTGATGGGCGCCGTTCTGTTCAGTGCATTTATTTTTATACTCACCAATATGCTTTCGGATTATTTATATAAGATGGCCGATCCAAGAATTGGCAGTTCATAAATCTGGTATAGCCATGGCAACGGTATTAACAAAGAAATTTATTGCCGCATTACTAAAGCCCCGTAAAGCAACGGCCAATAAAACCGATTTTGGGCATGCATTGCTTATTGCCGGCAATACCGGCAAAATGGGCGCAGCCGTAATGGCGGCAAAAGCCTGTGTACGAAGCGGAGCCGGGTTAACCACTGTATGTGTGCCACAAAAAGAATCGGCAATTATTCAAATTGCCGTACCGGAAGCCATGGTCATCAGCCGGGAAAATTTTCCGGAAAGTATTGAAAAATATGCTGCGCTGGGTATTGGGCCGGGTATAGGTTTAACAAAAGAAGACGAAGAATTTTTTTATAAACTTTTCAATAACCTTCACAAAGCATTGGTAATAGATGCCGATGCCATTACCCTATTAAGCAAAAACAACGATTGGAAGAAACAGCTAAAGCCAAACATGATTTTAACCCCGCATGATGGCGAATTCGACAGGCTGTTTGGCCCGCACAACACCCAAAAACAAAGGCTGCAAAAAGCCCTTGAGTTTTCGGCACAATACAATGGAATAATTGTGCTAAAAGGTTTTGAAACAGCCATAGTAAGTAACGGTAATTTATTTATCAACAAAACCGGCAACACAGGCCTGGCAAAAGGCGGCAGTGGCGATGTGCTTACCGGGATAATAACGGCCTTGCTGGCCCAGGGATATGAGCCGTTGCATGCCGCCTGCATGGGCGTGTATTTGCATGGCAGCGCAGCCGATTTTGCCCTGGCCGTTCAATCGCCGGAAAGTATGATTGCAACGGATGTAATTGAAAAAATAGGCACAGCATTTTATACACTCACTAAATAACCGACAATTAAAAAACCAGCCAGCGCATTTTAAAACTTCCCCTGCTGTACTCCAATGCCGGCGCTGGGAATTTAATTACATTGAGTGTATTCAATAATATACGAATGCCCTTTTTGTTGGTTTTAATTTTGGTAAGGTCAATATCCGGAGCCAAATACCATTGCCGGTAACGCTTTATATCACTGCGGTCGTAAATAATATTCCCTTGTTTGTCCCTGGCGATATTGCTTCTTGCACCAAACATTCCTTCTGCGCCAATACCCAATGAAAGCTGCAACCAGGGCGGTAAATTACTCTTTGGGAAAAAACTTTTGGGGGTAACACTTATCCAATAGGTATAGGCATTATAATCTTTCAGTAAACGTTCCGGCAGGCTTTTGCCAAAAATTTCATTGCTTCGTTGGTTTAAACTTGCATCGGCATAACGCTTACGGTGTGATGATAATTTTAATTGTATGCGTTGCTCATCCCAGGCCAGCTCCTGTGCCACAAATGCAGAGCTGCCCAGCATATTGGCGCCAAAATCGCCCCAGCTCCATCCCCATTCACTGCTAAAGCCATCCAGGGTTTCTATCACCGTTTGATATACAGCGCCGCTCATGCCGCCAATCCAAATTCTTTTTTTTCGATCCACACCCGTCCATCGCCAAAGCTCCATATTCACTTTACTGATGCTGTAGGCGCTCAGCACATGGCCCACTTTATCCATTTGCATCCACTCATCCCAATCATTAAAAGTATGAAAATGCGTTTGCGGATATTTCTTATACCAGGTATGATACAGTGCAGCCGTAGTGCCGGCATAAGCGCCAATACTGGCAAGGGTAAGCAGGCGCACTTTCTTTTTAGATACCGTTTGGTTTTTAAAATTTACCGGCTTAAGAGAAGCGCTATCCTGGGCAAAACTTACCGGTGCGTAAAGCAAAAAAAACAGGATGATAAACCATTTAAAAGCTGAACGGAGCGTCGCCCATGCTGCCCAATAATGCACATCTGCCGGAATCATTGAACAAAAATAACCGGATTGTAGAAATAAGAAATGAATATTCTTACATTTGAAGCTATAAATTTTGAATTATGAATGCAGAAATAAAGAAAAAAGTTGATCAATGGTTACAAGGGAATTACGATGATGAAACTAAAAATGCCCTTAAAAAATTAATGGCCGAAAATGAAAATGAAGTGAATGATGCGTTTTACAAAAACCTGGAGTTTGGCACCGGCGGGCTTAGGGGAATTATGGGAGTGGGCACCAACCGCATGAATAAATATACCGTGGGTATGGCCACACAGGGTTATGCCAATTATTTAAAACAATGTTTTGGAAACAATGTAAGCGTAGTTATTGGGCACGACAGCCGCAACAACAGCCGCAGTTTTGCCGAAATTACAGCTCATGTTTTTGCCGCCAATGACATTAAAGTGTACCTGTTTGAATCGTTAAGGCCTACACCGGAAATAAGTTTTGCCATACGGGAATTAAAATGCCAGGGTGGGGTAGTGTGTACCGCAAGCCACAATCCCAAAGAATATAACGGGTATAAAGCCTATTGGGACGATGGCGCACAAATGGTGCCGCCGCATGATAAAAATGTGATTAGCGAAGTGGAAAAAATTATTAATGTTGAAGATGTAAAATGGAGTGGTAATAGTGAAAACATTCAACTCATTGGCAAAGCAATGGATGAAAAATACCTGGCCATGGTAAAAAGCCTTAGCATTTACCCGGAAGTATGCAAGGCACAGAAGGACCTGAAGATTGTTTACACCCCCATACATGGATCCGGCATTATGCTGGTGCCGCAGGCCCTGGCGCAATTGGGATTTACCAATGTGAATATTGTGGAAGAACAAAGCAAGCCGGACGGCAATTTTCCTACGGTACAATATCCCAACCCCGAAGAAAGAGAAACCATGAGCATTGGTTTAAAGAAAGCCGAAGAACTGGATGCGGATATTTTGCTGGGTACCGACCCTGATGCTGACCGTGTGGGTATTGGTTTAAAAAATAATGAAGGCAAATGGGTATTGCTCAATGGCAACCAAACCGCTTTACTGGCCTTTGCCTATATTATTGAAGCCCGCAAAGCCAAAGGCATTGCACAGCCCAACGATATGGTGATAAAAACCATTGTAACCACCTATATGATTGATGAAGTGGCCCGCAAAAATGAAATTTCCTGCTACAATGTGCTTACGGGATTTAAATGGATCTCCAGCATGATTAGGGCAAAAGAAGGTAAAGAAAATTATGTGGTAGGCGGTGAAGAAAGTTTTGGATTGATGATTGGCA
This sequence comes from Bacteroidota bacterium, assembly GCA_018266715.1. Classification (GTDB taxonomy): domain Bacteria; phylum Bacteroidota; class Bacteroidia; order Chitinophagales; family Chitinophagaceae; genus Ferruginibacter. Next base: position 7,399 of record JAFDZZ010000045.1, on the reverse strand, counting down.
ACCAAATAAGGGATAAAGATTCGGTAAGCGCTGTAGCCTTAATATGTGAGATGGTGGCTTATGAACGCAATAAAGGACGCAGCATATTTGATAAACTCATAGAGTTGTATGTTGAATACGGCTTTTATAAAGAAAGCCTGGTAAACATTGTAAAAAAAGGGATGGACGGCGCCAAAGAAATTGCCCAAATGATGGAAGACTACCGCAAAAACCCGCCCAAAAGTTTTAATGGCGCAAACGTGGAGCAATTGCTGGATTATGAATTGCAGCAGGGCAAAAACCTCCTTACCGGCGAAACCTGGAAAATAGACTTACCTAAAAGTAATGTATTACAATTTGTGCTGGCAGATGGCACAAGGGTATCGGCAAGGCCCAGTGGTACCGAGCCAAAAATTAAATTTTACTTTAGTGTAAACACAGCGTTGAACAACGCAGCGGATTTTAAACAAACTGAAAAAATATTGGACGATAAACTGGACGCCCTGGCAAAGGAAATGGGTGTATAAGATGATTATTTGCGTAAGCGGATGAATAAGTGACTATTCATAAATTTTTCTATTAATAAATAATTGAAGCATTCTTTAAAATCCCCGGAAAAATCCGGGGATTTGTTTGTAGAGAAAAAGTTGGTGAACATGGTATGATTTTGCTTTTATCGGCTCCAACTGGTATGGATTATTATCCCAAAGATGGATTTCAAAAAGAAAACCGGCTTTTATGATACCCGGGAAGCGTTGAAATAACCCTGCGTTATTAAAAAAATGAAATTTAATTTGCTTCCTTTGGTATGGAAAACATTCTAATTAAATTTTTTAAAATTCGTGCAATTTGAAAAAGGTCAAATTGCCCTATCTTTCCTTCAAAATTTCCCCGGTATGCTTAAAACTACAGTATATAAAATCGTATTCTTTGCAGTTGCATTTTTTGTTTTTAATCCCGGCTTTAGTCAACCTGACACAGTTTTATTTCAGTCAAAAATATTAACGCCACCCCAAAGTTTTACGGATGGTGTGGAAGGACCGGCCGTAGATAATGAAGGGAACCTCTATGCCGTAAATTACCATCATGAAGGAACCATTGGCAAAATCACAACAACCGGTGAAGCCAGCATTTTTGTAGAGTTACCTACCGGAAGTATTGGCAATGGTATTCGTTTTAACAATACGGGAACTATGTTTGTTGCAGACTATAAAAAGCACAATATTTTACAAATAGATATGAAAACAAAACTGGTAACCGTATTTGCCCATGATGACGGAATGGTACAACCCAATGATATTGCCATTACAAAATGGAATACTTTTTATGCCAGCAATCCCGACTGGAAGAACGGGACAGGCTCCATTTGGTATGCGAATAAAAAAGGCAAATTGACCCCTCTGGAAACCCAAATGGGCACTACCAATGGTATAGAAGTAAGCCCGGATAGCAAGAAGCTTTATTTAAATGAATCAACCCAAAGAAAAATTTGGGTATATGATATTTCTAAAAAAGGAAAAATAAAAAATAAAAGGTTGTTGACGGAATTCCCGGATTTTGGAATGGATGGGATGCGATGTGATGCAAACGGAAACTTATACATTGCCCGTTATGGAAAAGGAGTGGTAGCCATTGTTTCACCCGGCGGCAAACTGTTACGGGAAATAAAACTTAGTGGCCAAAAGCCCACCAATGTTGCATTTGGTGGCACGGATGGAAAAACGGTATATGTAACCCTGCAGGATACCGGAAATATTGAAACCTTCAGGACAGATACCCCGGGGCAGGAGTGGATAAACACAAAGAGATAAAGAGGCAAATGGAAACACAGCCGGGTAGAGCAGCAGTATTTACACCGTTTACTAAATAAAAGAATTTTAGAAAAAATTTAATAGCTCTTTTCTAAATAGAAGTACATTGGGTTCCATGCAATTATTAACAAAGCCTTCAGGAGATTTGATAATTGCGGGGGCCAATCCCAACAAGTTTCTTTGGAAAACCTCTATCCTTAATCTTCAGAATAATTCTACCCGTTTTATCTATACCGGAAGCCGTTAAGCAATCGGCTTTCCTTTGTTTTTTTCGGCTATTTGGGTATTTGCATTATCTTTAATCTACCCATCTGCCGGGTTTTTGCCTGGTTAAAATGCTTAGGCAAGATCGATTTAAAATAACTTTCAATTTTAGCCATGCAAAATAATGCACAATGGAAAGAAGAATTAAAAATACTGTCCAACATTATTTCACAATTTCCTTTTCAAAGCTGCATTAAATGGGGCGCCGAAGTGTTTACCTTTAACGGTAAAAATGTAGTAAGTTATGGCGGCTTTAAAAATTATTTTGCCCTTTGGTTTTTTAACGGCGTTTTTTTGAAGGACACACACAACGTGTTGGTAAACGCCCAGGAAGGTAAAACAAAATCGTTAAGGCAATGGCGGTTTACTTCAAAAGAAGAGATCAACAGCAAATTAATCCAACAATACCTCAAAGAAGCCATAGCCATTGAAAAGAAAGGCCTGAGAATCCATCCCGAAAAATTTAAATCCTTACCTGTTCCGGATTTGCTATTAAACGCCTTAAACAGTAATAAGCGCCTGAAAACCGGGTTTGCAAAGTTAACCCCGGGAAAACAGAAAGAATATATTTTGTACCTCAACGAAGCAAAGCAAGAGGTCACAAGGTTAACCCGTTTAGAAAAAATAAAACCCCTGGTGCTCCTGGGCATTGGTTTAAATGATAAATATAAATAACCGGTTTATGCAAAAATTACAATTTAAAAAAGATATTATGGCGCCGGCACATAAAGTTTATGATGCTATGCTTGGTTTAACTGATAAAAGTACCTATGCTTTTTGGACGGCTGCTTTTAACCCCACATCAACCTTCGAGGGCAGTTGGGATAAAGGTCATAAAATACTTTTTGTAGGTACCGATCAAAATGGGAAAAAGGGAGGGATGGTTTCACTTATTGAAGAGCACCTGCCGGCTAAATTTGTTTCCATTAAGCACTATGGTTTTTTAGACGGAGATACAGAAATTACCACCGGCGAACAAGTGGAGAAATGGGCTGGCGGACACGAAAATTATACGTTTTTCGAGCAGAATGGAATCACCACACTTACCGTTGATTTGGATTCCATTGAAGAATATGCCGATTATTTTAAAACGCTTTATCCAAAAGCTTTAGACCTTTTAAAAGAAATTTCTGAAAAGCAATAATGAATGGAAAATAATTGGACCTCATTTACCCTCAAAATTGGTATTAAAGCTCATTTAGAAACTCTTTATAAAGCCTGGGCCAATGCAAGCGAAATTGAAAAATGGTTCCTTGAAACCTGTTTATACCAGCATACCGATGACAGTGGAAATGCCGTATCGGGAAGCCTTTATGATTGGAGCTGGTATTTATATCCTGTTAAAGAAAAAGGAAAAGTTGTTCAGGCCAATGGAAAAGATTTTTTTCAATTTAGCTTTGCAGGCGATTGCCTGGTAGATGTACACTTGAAAGAATTTGGCGAAAATATTTTGGTTACCCTCACCCAACATCGTATTCCCGATGATGAACCCTCCAAATTTGCCATTCGAATTGGCTGCCTTGAAGGCTGGACCTTTTACCTGGCCAATCTTAAATCCTATTATGAAACGGGTTATGACTTGCGTAACAAATACCACCCGGAACTGAAAGGGGTGAATAATTAATTTTTTACAACAATTAACTAATGATAAACAGGCTCGGTCTGTAACTTACTGCCAAAATTTGAACCGGATGAAAAAAATATTTTTACTTTTAATGCTTCTGCCGTCATTATCGGTTTTATCGCAAACCGATACTTCATTGACCAGGTTTTTAAACCCTGCTTCTGTCACAAAGTCAAAGGGATACTCCCACTCAGTAGAAATAGATTTAGGAAATTGCAAAATGCTCGTAATTTCCGGACAAATTGCACTCGACAGTAACGGAAATTTAATAGGAAAAAATAATTTGGAAAAGCAGGCAGAGCAGGTTTTTACCAACATTAAAAATATTGTAACGGCAAGCGGAGGAACAATGGATCATGTAATAAGGATTGGTATTTATATGACGGATATTACACAAGCGCCGGCCATGCGAAAAGCAAGAGATCAATTCATCAACCTGCAAAACCCGCCTACCAGTATTTTAGTGCAAGTAAATAAATTAGTTCGGGACGATTTATTAATTGAAATTGAAGCAACAGCAATTATTCCCAAAAAGACAAACTAAACTGCTCTACTGCATAACAAGACTGTTTTACCCCACCGTATTATTCCAAAAAAAAGCCCCTGTTACAAATGCAACAGGGGCTTCGGTTTAAAAATGAATGTTACTTTGTGATTCCTTCCAATGCAAACAAAAAGGCATAGCTAAGCGCTATATCTTTTAAATAATCAAATCTTCCGCTGGCGCCACCATGGCCAAAATCCATATTGGTGTGCAGGAGTAAAATTTGATCACCGGTTTTCATTGCCCTGAGTTTGGCTACCCATTTTGCCGGTTCAAAATACTGTACCTGGCTGTCGTGCAGCCCGGTAGTTACCAGCATATTCGGGTAAGCTTTCTTTTCGATATTTTCATATGGGGAATAACTTTTAATATAATCATAGGCGTCTTTATTCTTAGGGTTTCCCCATTCGTCAAACTCATTGGTGGTAAGCGGTATGCTTTCATCCAGCATGGTATTCACCACATCTACAAAGGGAACCTGTGCAATTACGCCATGCCATAAATCAGGAGCCATATTAACCACAGCGCCCATTAACAAACCGCCGGCGCTACCGCCCTGCGCATATAAATGATCTTTACCGGTATATTTTTCCTTCACTAAATATTCGCCGCAATCAATAAAATCGGTGAACGTATTTTTCTTTTTAAACATCTTCCCGTCTTCATACCATTGCCGGCCCAACTCCTGGCCACCCCGTATATGAGCAATGGCAAAGGCAAAACCCCGGTTCAATAAACTTAATCGGGTACTGCTAAAGCCGGCATCTGTACTTGATCCATAACTTCCATACGCATATAAAAGCAGGGGTGCGGTACCGTCTTTTTTAAACCCTTTCTTATATACAATGGATAAAGGCACCTGGGCGCCGTCTTTTGCAGTAACCATCACCCTTTCCGAAACATAATCCTGCGGATTATAACCACCAACCACTTCCTGCTGTTTCATCAATTTTTTTGCCTTGGTTTGCAAATTATAATCATAAATCGACGCCGGTGTGGTAAGTGAGGTATAATTGTAGCGTAAAATAGGTGAATTATATTCGGCATTACCGGTAAACCCTGCTGCAAAAGCCGCTTCACCAAAATCAATATAGTATTCGCTGTTATCCTTTAAACTCCTTACCCTAAATTGTACCAGGCCGTTTTTACGTTCATTCACTACTATAAAATCTTTAAATTCTTCCACACCCTGCAAAAGCACATCGGTGCGGTGAGGAATATAATCTTTCCAGTTTTCCACGCCGGTTTTATCCAGCGGGCATTCCATCAGTTTAAAGTTTTTAGCATCCTTATTGGTGCGTATGAGAAACCGGTCGGCAAGTGGGGTTACATCATACAATACGTCTTTCATCCGGGGTTGAAAAGGCTTAAATGCTGCTGCCGGATTTGAGGCATCAATAAAAAATTGTTCGGAAGAAAGCGTACCGCCGGAGTAAATAAAAATATACTTACTGTTTTTGCTTTTACCTACGGCAATATAATTGGTTTTATCTTTTTCGTCATAAACGGTGGGGTCTTGTGCAACATCGGATCCCAAGGTATGCCGCTTAATTTTTTCGCTCAAAAGGGTTACGGGGTTATTACTGCTGTAAAAAAATGTTTTATTATCGCCGGCCCAGGTGGCATCACCCCCGGTGCCTTTTACCACATCCGGTAAGAGCTGGCCGGTTTCCAAATTTTTTACATAAATAGAATATTGCCTCCGGCTCACTTCATCCACTCCAAAAGCCAGCATTTTATTATCATCACTTACCTCAAAACCCGACACGGAGTAATAGGGATGGCCTTCAGCCATTTTGTCCACATCCAATAAAATTTCTTCGTCTGCATCAAGGCTGCCCTTTTTACGACAGTATTTGAAATATTGCTTCCCTTCTTCGGTACGGTAATAATAAAAATACCCGTTTTTAAATACCGGAACATTTTCATCTTTTTCCTTAATCCGCCCTTTCATTTCAGTAAATAACGCTTCCTGCAGGGGCTTGGTTCCACTCATCATGGTATCCAGGTAAGCATTTTCTGCTTTTAAGTAATCCACTACTTTAGTACTGTCGGGCCCTTTGCCAAAGTAATCATACATCCAGTAATAGTTATCCAATACACTATCGCCATGTATAGTGCGCCAATGTGCTTTTGTTTCTGCAACGGGAGGTTTTACGGCGGGCCAATGATACATTTCTTTTTGAGTTTCTTTTTTTTGTGTGTTACAGGCAGCTAAGGAAAATACTGCCAATGCAATTAAAAGTTTATTGTTCATATTGCTTTAATTAATCCATAAATGTACCTATTTTATCATTTGAGATTACCTGGCATACAACAAATGTGATGAATGGCTGCTTATTACATAAATTTGCCCTAAAATGGAGCTTTTATGAACCCAACCATAAATCAATACAATCCTGCAAAATATAAAACACCAACCGGTAATAATTTACAATGCAAAGGTTGGATACAGGAAGCTGCTCTAAGAATGCTTTTGAATAATCTTGATCCGGCTGTTGCCGAAAGGCCGGAAGAACTGATTGTATATGGGGGCAGGGGCAAAGCTGCCCGAAATTTTGAATCCCTGGATACCATTATTAAAGCATTAAAAGATTTGGAAAATGATGAGAGCCTGCTTATACAAAGCGGTAAGCCGGTAGGTATTTTAAAAACACATAAAGATGCACCACGGGTTTTGCTGAGTAATAGTCAATTAGTACCCAATTGGGCAAACTGGAAACATTTTACAGAGTTGGAGCAAAAAGGATTGATGATGTACGGGCAAATGACTGCCGGAAGCTGGATTTACATCGGCAGCCAGGG
>JAFDZZ010000045.1:0-271 GCA_018266715.1 Bacteroidota bacterium | reverse complement strand
GGGTATGGGTGGCGCCCAGCCTTTAGCCATTACTATGAATGAAGGCGTGGCCCTGGTAGCCGAAGTAGAAGAATGGCGGATTGATAAAAGAATTGAAACCAAATACCTCGATGAAAAATTTACGGATATTGACGAAGCCATCAATGCAGCATTACATTATAAAGAAAAGGGCGTTGCCAAAAGTATTGGGGTATTGTGCAATGCCGTTCACCTATTGCAAAAATTAATTGATAGAAATATTATTCCCGATACCTTAACCGACCAAACCAGC